>JALVEE010000251.1 GCA_027008645.1 Saprospiraceae bacterium | reverse complement strand
TAAAAAATGCTGTTTGAACAATTGGATTGGCAATTTATTTTATTATCTTTGATATTAAGGATTGGCTATACACTATATCTATGCATAGAAAGAAGAATGAACTTGATATCTATATCGAAGCTGTTGACATCTTGGTTGATAGTTTGAATAAGGTTGATACGGGGTATTTGGAATATCAATTTAAGATATTCGAGTCCCTGATTAATCACTTGACAAAAGATGAAGGCTTAGTCTTTAATACGCTCTTCTCCCGGATATCATACCTAGGCTTGAAGTATAAACCGAGAAAGAAAATCTTGTTTGATTTGCATATATATAGAAAAGAAGCGACTAATCCTGAAACCCAACTTGATATCAATATAATTTATAAACTGGGATTGTACTTGATTGATGAATTACTTAAACTAACCGGTGAATATAAGGGTACTTCCAAATCAAAAAAGCTGGTTAAAAGACCTGAATTTATTGTGGCTCGTACAAAGTTGAAGGGTAGGAGACTGTATGGCAGATTTGTCATACTTGATAAAATTGAGGATAGATATCTAATGATTGATGAGGCAGAGCCTTCACTCGAAGTATATATGAAAACCGATAATTTGGATGTCTTTAAAAATTCGGTTGAATATATAAATAGTAAAATCAAAAGCAGAGAGCTTCCTCTAACTGTGGGATTGGTGTATATAGACATTGATGCGGAGGACAATCTGCTTCCGCAAGTCATTGTTCTGGAACCCGATTACCTTATTGACGTCACAGCAATCGCTGAGTGTTTTAAGCCGACGGGTGGAGATGCGAGATATTTTTTAATCAGAAAATTCCTAAAAACACCGAAAAATAAATACATTACTATTGGAAATATTGTAAACTATTTTCTTGATGAATTGATGAACAATCCCGGTCTTGAATTTGGAGAGGTTATTCACAGTATTTTTCACTTGGATCCTATTATGTTTGCATTGATGAAAGACAGTGAAGTGAAAGACTTAGTTTATAATCTGAGAAATCATTTTAATAATCTGAAAAGAGTAGTTAATCTGGACTTGGGAAGTTTGCAAATCGAAAGAGAAATGTGCTTTATTGAACCTAGTTTTTACTCTCCTGTATTTGGTATTCAAGGAAGACTTGATATTTTTTATCAAAAAGAAAATTCGAATGAAGCAGCAATAGTCGAGCTCAAATCAGGTAAATTGTTTATGGCAAATGGATACGGGCTTAATACCAATCACTATACTCAGACATTGCTATACGAATTGATGATACGCTCGGTTTTTGACTTTCAAGTAAAACCCATTAATTATATCCTTTACTCAGTGCTTGATTCACATAATATTAGATTTGCACCCACTATTACGGCACAACAAAAGGAGGCTATTTCGGTCAGAAATGATATAATTAGTACAGAGGAAGATTTGGTTAATGCTAAAGCTGATACATCTTTTTACAATCGAATAAATATAAAAGAATTTCCGGGAGCATCGGGGTTTCTACAGCGTGATATCGAAAGTCTGCAATTGGTCTTAAAGAATATGGATGATACCGAAAAGATGTATTTTAGCCATTTTGCTTCATTTATTTCAAGAGAGCATAAAATGTCAAAAAACGGAAGTACGCGAAGGGAGAATAGTAGAGGACAATCTAACTTATGGTTGATGAGTGATAAAGAAAAGGAGGAGCATTTTGCGATATTGAGAAATTTGATAATAGTCCTAAATCGAAGTAACAAAGATATTTCGATTATACATCTTGAACATTCTGATAAGACCAATTCATTAGCAAATTTCAGAAAAGGAGATATCGTCTTGATGTATCCTTCTGAGACAAGAACACATAATAAAATCAAAAGCCAAATTTTCAAAGCTACCGTTCTTGAGTTAAAAGCCAATTCGATTACATTGCGTCTAAGGAGCAAAGTATATAATCAAAGCCTGTTCATCAAGTACAAATACTGGAATATCGAACATGATTTTTTGGATAGTGGCTTTTCTAAAATGTACAAAAGTTTGTTTTCTTTTTTCGCTATGGATAAGGAGAAAAGAGATTTGATTTTAAGCAAAAAAGAACCGGATAAACCGGGAGCTTTTATTGAAAAAGATATTGGAGATGAGCTTACTTCAATCCAAAAGATGATGGTGAATAAAATCATCAATTCCAAAGATTACTTTTTGCTTTGGGGGCCTCCAGGTACGGGAAAAACCAGTAAAATAATCAAAAATGTGGTTAAACAGCTTACAGAGGATGGAGAAAATATTATGTTGCTTGCTTATACGAATAGGGCAGTAGATGAATTATCGGAGACAGTTGAGAGTATAGATGATAAATACAAGAAAAAATATATCAGAATAGGTTCAAGGTTTTCGGCAGATCCGAGATTCACAGAGAATTTGTTTGAAAATAAACTTCAGTCGATAAAAACAAGAGTAGAGCTAAAACAATTATTTGAAGAAATATCGATTTTTGTTTCAACGGTCAGTTCATTACAAAGCAAGGAAGAGCTTTTTATGATAAAGCAATTTGATACCCTTATTGTTGATGAGGCTTCTCAATTGTTGGAGCCAATGTTAATTTCAATTCTGCCTTATTTTAAAAGATTTGTTTTGGTTGGTGATCATATGCAATTGTCAGCAGTAGTACAGCAACCGGAAATTTTTTCTAAAGTGGAAAATGAGGATCTTCGAAAAATTGGTGTTAAGGATATGCGCATTTCGTTATTTGAAAGGCTGTTGGAGCAAGCAGTAGAGAATAAATGGACATGGGCTTACGGAATGTTAAGAGAACAAGGACGTATGCACAAAGAAATAATGAGTGTTGCAAATATTTTTTACGATAATAACCTACAAATAATAGATAGTATTTCGAGATTATCAGCTAAGAGAAATTTGAAAGTGAATAATGATTTGCAAAAGGAATTAGTTAGTAACAGGCTGGTTTATCTGCCAACCCGGAAAGAAGAAAAACTTGCTTTATCCAAAGCTAATATATTTGAGGCAAGAGCCATTATCAAGATTGTGAAGGAATTATTGGATTTATACAAAACAAACAAGCTTGAAATTACCGATAAAACCATTGGAATAATTACTACTTTCAGAGCGCAGATAGCAATTATCAGAAATGAATTTGAAAAAAATGACATTGATATATCTAATATTAGTGTTGATACTGTAGAAAGATATCAGGGAAGTGCAAGAGATATTATTATTTACTCTGCAAGTGTTAATTCAAAGATAAGATTAAATCAAATCATTGCGAAAAATAAGGATGGAATTGACAGAAAGCTCAATGTGGTATTGACTAGAGCCAAAGAGCAATTTATCTTGGTAGGAAATCAAGAAATCCTTTCGGGCGATGATATGTATAATACGATAATATCGAGATCTTATAAGTTAAGGGATATGGAGTAGTTGAGCCAAGAGGCCGAAGACGCTTTTGCTCAGCTTGATAAAAGAATATAGAGCAAATCCCAAAATATAAATTAAGGGGGGGCATAATTCGGATTAGTAATTTTGAATTGATGCTTTGTAAATTTTATTGAAAATCATAAAATAAAAAGGACTGATACAAATAGTAATTCCAATTATTAAAGTTTGAAGAGGAAGTTTTCCAATCGAAATTGAATTGACAATTAATATGAGTAATGATATTACTAAAAAAACTCTTATCATTGATTTTTGACCGAATAAAACCGGCTTTTCATTATTCTTTGATAAGTCTAACTGTTGAATGATTTTGCCATTAAAATCATCATTAGAGATCGTTTTTAAATTCTTTTTAAGTATCTCTTTTATAATTTCTTTTTTCATTTTTTATATTATTATTTGCAGCTTTTTTCATTTTAAGCCTTGCTCTATGTAATAAAACTTTTATATTTGATTTACTTAAAGATGTTATTTGAGCAATTTCATTTGTACTCTTTTCTTCTAAATAGTACAAACTTATAACAGTATATTCATTTGGCTTCAATACTTTAAAAATATTTTTAAAACTCGCTTCCTTATTAATATCAATTTTTTCATCTTCAATATCAAAAAATTGCGGTTTATATTCTACCGTTAATTTTTTGTATTTTAATTCCTTTAAACATTCGTGATATATTATTCGATAAAGCCAAGTTGAAAATTTTGCTTCATTTCTAAAACTTTTAATCGACTTTAATACAATAATGAAAGAATTTTGAACGACATCTTCTGCATCTTCTTTGTTTTTAAGATGTTTTAATGCAATTGAATAAGCTAAATCTTTATGATTATTAATTAACTTATTTAATGCTTGAATATCGCCATTTTTAGCTTTTATGACCAACTCTTTCGACATAGAAAAAGCTATTTGTTTCTTATTATTGTGTAGAATGTCAATGAACCAATTCCGAAAGATAATAATATCATAGAAATATAACTAACTACCGGTTCTAAAATTGTATAGGTTTCTAAGATATGAGCAGAAAAAATCCCTAAAGCCAATGATATGGATATTATTCCTTTAGCAAGATTTCTGAATTTTATTTGCTGTAAAGAATCTTGAGGAACTATACTTTCCCCCTTTTTGATTAGCTCTAATTTTTCTCTGTGTTGATATCTTAAATAGAAATAAACTACTATGCCTGTGATAGCGAATGCTATCATAAATGGCATTTGCCAAAATTCAATCATAATTTATAGTTTTAATTTTTTTTTAAATTCTCTTATTAGAGAAAAAAAAAGCTAAAAGGTTACAATTTTGTTGTTTTTGTTGAAAATATTTTGGCTACATGGACAATATTTCAAGTTCTTATAGATGAGAATTCCAAAAAGGACGGCTTCCGGCCACAGTCTAGTGTCAAGTCAAGTATAATGTTTCGGGTAAGTTGATGTTATTTTTGTCGAGAACAAAGCATATAATTTTCAGCATAGCCGTAGCTATGGTGGAAATTATTAATGCAGTTATCGGCAAAAATAACGAATACTTGGCCTGAAAGAGTATGCTTGACCTGACACTATTTTGTTTTCCGTAAAGTGAGTTCTATATCCAAATAATCATCTATAGGTTAAAGTTCAAAATATCAGCTTCTTAAGCGTAATCCGGTTATCGGGAGCGATTATTTTTACAAAAACTAAATTGCCTGGGAGTTCCTCTGTGATTTTATGTTGATAAATGTAATTGTATGATCTTTTTGTGATTTTTTCCTCGTAGATAATATCTCCCAATGGATTATAAAAGATGATATTATATTCGCCTAAGCTACCGTTTTTTAAATCAATATTAATAATGTCTTTAACCGGATTTGGATATGCCAAGTAATTTACTTTCTCTAGAATATTAGCGTTTATACTTGATGATGTATTGCAATCTCCTCCAGGAATCATCATGAATCCTCCTTCGTATCTTATTTTCTCCTCTATTATTTCTCCATTTAAATCAAAGGTTGCTAACGAACTTCTAATACCGGATAAATTGGCGACCTTTAATGTAGTACTGTCACAAGGCTCCCCTACAACTTTCAGTACAACCGTGAAAATTGTTGTACTATCTTCCAATGTCGCTGTGTAAGCATCTCCCCATCCGGAGGACAAATTGTTTTCTGCCGCAAATTGAATTTTATTATATGATGCAAAGTCTTTCAATTCAGGATTTACATTGATAATAGTATCATAAAAATAAACGGAAGAATCCCATGTCATAAATAATTGCGCACCATAAACATCTGTATAATCTTTGACCTTAACATCAACATTGATTGTAGCAGAGGCCGTATCTATGTCTGTCGTTTTAAAAAAGACGAAAAACGGATTTTGGGCAAAGATGAAATTAGAAAAAAGAATAAGCGAAAATAAAATTAAATGCTTTTTCATAATATTTTGTATTAAATGATAAAAATCAACACGTTTGAACACAAAGCTATTAAAAAAACATGAAAAAATCAAGAAAATAGAATCATTTAATCAAAAAAAAGCCATAAACTCTGATAGTTTATAGCTTTTCGATAAATTGCAATGCACTTAAATTATTTGTTTAAGTCATCGTATGTTTTCATCACATCTTTAACGTGTTGTGAGGAAGTTTTTAATAATTGTTTCTCTTCCTCATTCAAATTGATATCGAGGATTCTTCGTACTCCGTCTTTTCCTAATTGTACAGGAACTCCGAGATAAACATCTTTTTCGTCAAATTCGCCATCCAGTTTTACACAACAAGGGAAGATTCTTCCGTCATCTTTTACTATTGATTCAACCATTTGAGCAGCCGCAGCTCCGGGAGCATACCAAGCTGAAGTTCCCATTAATTTCACTAATTCTCCTCCGCCTTTTTGAGTTCTTTTTACCAATCTGTCAATCGTCTCATCATCCATTAAATCTCTAAGTGGGATACCGGCTATTGTAGTATATCTTGGAAGTGGCACCATTGTATCTCCGTGACCTCCCATTAATAATGATTGAATATCTTTAGGTGATACGTCCAATTCTTCGGCTATAAAAGCTCTGAATCTGGCTGTATCCAATACTCCTGCCATTCCCATTACTTTAAATCTGTCCATTCCTGACGCAGTATGAGCTGCATATGTCATTACATCCAAAGGATTAGAAACGATAATGATAATCGGGTCTTTTGAATATTTCAAAATTGATTCCGTTACAGACTTTACAATTTTTGCATTTGTTGTAATCAGGTCATCTCTACTCATTCCCGGCTTTCTCGGTATTCCGGCAGTAATAACCACAACATCGGAATTTGCAGTATCTTTGTAGTCATCAGTTCCTGTTGTTTTTGTAGAGAAATAGCCGATTGGTGCTTGTTCCCATGTATCGAGTGCCTTTCCTTTGGCAAAGTCTCCCATGATATCAAGAAGAACTATCTCTTTTACGATGTCTTTATGAGCTAATACATTGGCTACTGTAGCACCAACATTACCCGCTCCAACTACTGTTACTTTTTTCATTTTATTATTGTTTATTATTAAAAATTTAAAAACTGAAAACAAACTAATTATCGAATTAAAAGTTGTTTTTCATGCAAATATAACTATTTTTCAGAATAAAATATTTTTTATTTGTTTAAAAAGAATTAATTTTGAGGCGATATAAATAAAAAATCACCTGTTTTCGTGCAGGTTTTATTGTGAAGTAGAAATTATTTTACCAACAATTAATTTTTACCAACAATTAATAAAATATTTCGTTGTTATATTTACAACATATTTTGTCGATTGTATTAATATGTCTATTTTTGTAAAAAATAAAAAAATGAAAATGAAAAATGTACTAATTGTAGTTTTGATGTTATCAGGGTTTTTGGCAAATGCGCAGAGGAATTTTTGCGGAACAGTCTATGATAAATCAATGGAAGAGCGTTTGATTGAAAACAAGAAAGCGTTTTTTAATTTGGAAGAGAGGGATGATGAATGGTTGTATATTCCGGTTCATTTCCATATTGTCACAAAGAAAGATGGAACCGGAGGAGCTGATATTTATAAAGTTCTTGATGAATTGTGCTATATGAATAAAAACTATGCAAACCTGAAGATGAAATTTTATTTGTCCGGTGATTTCTCTTATATCGCTAGTGATAAATTGTATTCGGAGCCCAGTAGTTCTCTTGCAGGTGCGCTGATTAAAACCAATAAAAAGAAATTTAAAAATGCAGTAAATATATTTATCGTTAATAAAATTCCCAGCATCAATGAAGGTCCAGGGATAACACTTGGATATTATACCTCAAAATATGATGTTTTGGTTGTTAGAAGTAGTCAGTTTGGAGTTAATTCAAAAACATTGTCTCATGAATTGGGACATTATTTTAGTTTAGCTCATCCATTTCAAGGATGGGAAGACGACCCTTATGATGCGAACAAACACGGTAATCCTTTGAAAATACTGAAGATTAATGGACATGTTATTGAATTTATGGATAGATCCAATTGTGAAATTGCAGCTGATAAAATATGTGATACGCCCCCTGATTATAATTTTGGAATTACTGATGATGGTGACTGCAAACTCAATGGGCCTATATTGGACTACCACAAAGATACCATTGTGACTATGGAGAATAATTATATGAGTTATTTCTTTGGTTGTGATCATTTTGAATTTACCCCAATGCAAGGTAGTGCAATGCGAGCTGATTTTAAGAGTTCAAAAAGAAAGCATATTAGGTCAGCATATGTTCCGGATACTGTATTTATCGATAATGCTAAGGGTAAAATTATTGAGCCAAAAAACAATTCTACGACACAATATTATGATGATGTTACTTTGGACTGGGATGATGTTCCCGGAGCTACCGTCTATGTTGTTAGAATTAGTTTGAGGTCTCAGTCTTTTAAGCCAAAATTCTATTGGGTTTACGGAGAATCCAAATTAGTGCTTCACGATTTGGAAAAGAATAAACGGTATAAATGGCATGTGAGAGCATTCAATGATGGTAATACTTGCGGAAAAGCATTTGGTGGTTACAGTTTCAAGGCTGGAGCTTACTCTACCGCAAGCTTTGATACAGATGCTATTGATGAATTATCAATCTACCCCAATCCTGTTAATTCAGAAGATATTTATATCAAAACAAGCACTGATTTAGGTAAATCAAATATAGAAATATATAGTATTGATGGGAAATTGGTTGAAACAATATATGCTGATATAAAGAAAGGAAATAACAAGATTAATTTGACACATTCTAATTATCAAAAAGGTATTTATAATATGATAATAAATACTAAAGATAATAAGTATATTCGCAAAGTTTTAATTGA
>JALVEE010000250.1 GCA_027008645.1 Saprospiraceae bacterium | reverse complement strand
CGTTCTTTTTGCCGATAACTGCATTAATAATTTCCACCATAGCTACGGCTATGATGAAAATTATATGCTTTGTTCTCGACAAAAATAACATCAACTTACCCGAAACATTACACTTGACTTGACACTAGTGATTGATACAAAGGCATCAAATCATTGCAAAAAAGCCAATATCTGATCAATAATTATCTGAATTTCAATAATTGCCTGCTTTCGACCAGGCACTATATAGAATCCACCTCAATCTTCCCTTACAAGGGAGGAAGTTGCAATCCGCAAAAACATCAATTTCTACCTTTGCCCTTTCTTTGTAGAATACAAGCTTATATCCTCTGAAAAAATGTAAAAAGAGATAGTGTGGGGGGTATAGTTTTTTAAGTTTTTTTCTGAAACATTACGAAATATTGTAATTTGTAACAAAATAATTATTAACTTTGCATATATTACTGCTATGTGCTATATGTTAATATGAAATAAATGAGTTTTATATGCGTTAGATACACAACAGTATGGAGCTAAATGAATAGCAAAAATGCCTGAAAAAATATTTAGTGTTTATTTGGTGCATTTCGATATTCATTTGGTATAAGTTATACCGGTTTTTGAAATAAGATTGGTATAGTTTTTGTATTGTTTACTTAAAATCCTATGAAAATGAAAAATATTGTATTGATATTTGTCTTGTTTTTCTGTACCTACAATCTTTTTGGGCAGTCAAATACTGAGGAAATAAATAAAAATGTTGTCAAAAACGTGGTTTTGATTAACACAAATCCTTGGGAAGTCTTGATGACTAAAAATGGAGATATTTTGGCAAAGCTTAAAAATAAACCGGATTATCTAAGGGGTTATGAAGCCGGTTCGGAAAAAAGTACTCCGGTTACACCTGTATATAAAAATACTGTTGATATTGTTACTGCGGATGAATATACTGCAGTGTCAAATGAGACTGTTTCAAAAGTTGATACAAAAGTCATCAATGATAATATTTCACTTGACCATGAAGACAGATTGCAAGTAAGTTTCAAACTTGGAAGTGCTTTGCTGTCGTCAGATGATATAGCTTTGCTGAATAAAATTGCAGCAGAACTGAATGCAGACAGAGATATGAAGTACAATGCTTTCGGGTTTAATAGCGAACCTGAATACAGATTTTATATATTATCCAAAAGGAGGTTGGATGCGGTATTGAGTTATCTTAAAGTCAAAGGTGTAGATATAGATAAGCAAATCATAGTCAATAGTGCGGTGAAAGGTAAGAACAATAAGATTGTTTTTGCGCCTGTGAAATAGCCCTTATATATTGATTTGTGATATTTCTACTGATTTTATTGTTTGGTTTATGTAGTCAACCTCGAAAAACATTGTTTGAATTCCATTTGTGATGCACAGATATTTTGCTTTAAGGGCAATATTGTATTTGCTCACTTGAATTGCAACTGCATCCGACAGACTTACTTTGTGTGATTTGCATTCCACTATGAGTTTTGGGTTAGCTTCATTATTGAAGACCAAAATATCGAATCGGTGATTTTTATTATTTATTTTGATTTGTCTTTCGACAGCGATGTGTTTTACCGGTATTTTTAATTCCGTGATTAAAAATAGAATAAATAGTTGCCTTACAAATTCTTCGGGAGTTAAAACAACATATTTTTTTCTTATAGGATCAAAGACGAGTTTTGATTTTGAACCGGATTTGAATTTGAGTTTATCTCTATATTTCAAAATTTGTCCGGACATTAAACCAAATTGTTTTTTACAAAAGATTTGATGTTTTCAATCGGTGTTTCGAGCAAATCAGATGTATTAAAATTAACGATTTTCACACCTCCTTTAGTTATTTTTTCCAATGCTGCCATTTGCCAAAGTATATTGTCAAATGTCTTGTGGTTTATAAGCCGGTTTTGAGTGATAAGTATTTGTTTTTTGTTTATTTCAAGCAAATTATCAACTAATAAATGAAAAGGTGTATCTATTATCCTCATCTCTTTGATTCCGGTTTTGTCCAATAATTTCAAAAGAACCTTGTTCAATATTTCGTCCAATGCTGAAAAAATAATAGTATTTTTCATCTGAAATATTTTGATATTTTTATTTGACGATTGGAGTAGGTGGGCTAGATTTCTGGCAGCATATAATCTCTCTGAATAATTCATATCCAATAGGTTAATCATTCCTTGTTGGTGAAATCCTCTTAGTTCAAATGTATTGATGTTTTCCTTGATGTTATTGTTTAGTAATGACTTTTTTATTTCGTTTAATCGCTCTTCTTCGTCGAGGGTATAGACCAGTTTGGTCTTGTCCTTTTGTACGATAGACAGATTAAAATCCTTTTTAAAATTTTCTGCATTCTCATAAATAATCATATCCGAATCAAATAAGGATTTGTCCTCAATTTCCGTAAATACTTTTTCTGGGATGATGATTACGGGAAAAAAACTTGAAAGAAGCCCAACTTCATCTTTGCTTTTTAGGCTTATTTCATCATTTGTTTGATTGAATATGGATTTGAATAAAGCTTCATCTTCATTTTTGATTTTGTTTACATATAGCTTACGCTTATTTTGCCAAATTTTAATAGATTTCAATTCACTGAGTTTTTCTCTTTTGCTATTAGCCTCAACCAATTTATTTAACAACAGCGAAGCATCGATATTAAAATGCCGTTTGTTTTTCAAGATCAAGTTTTGGATATAATAATTTTTAAAGAAAAGAACCCAATTCTTAGGTCGATATATATTTAATTTCCTTATAATATATGCTGGCTTGGAATCCAGGTTATGAAAGAAGCTATTCCAATTATAGTTCTTAAAGAAATTGTTTTTTTGTCCCTCGATGATATTTAGGTCTTCCAATATTTGCTCTAGGTACAATAGCTGTTTGTGTATAGAAAAAGCATTGTCTTCCCATTTTTTTACCGCATACCCGTTGTTCAAATCCAAAAACAGTTTTTCTATATCCTTTTGAAGATTCAGGAGAAATTCATTTTTCGTATTTCTGAAATTTATACTTTTCAATTCTTTTCTGATAGCATCTTTCAGCAATTTCTCTATTAGAGGAAGATCGGAGATTATTTTTTGAAGATTTTTTTGAATTGAATCCCAATTATCTTCGTCGAGATTGAATTTTATGTATCCGTCTTTGACAGATGAAAACCTGTACAGATCGTTTAGGATAGCTTTATAATCAAGAATGATTTTTTGTTTGGACAGGGAATACTTTTCTTTTGCTTCTTTGAGGGATTTGTCCAGTCCTAAAAAATTGGAACGTTCAAAATCAAAGTCACTAAAGCGTATATTGAATGTATCAATTTCCAAAAGCAAATGCTCTATTCTATCGATGATTTTAGAGATTTTTTCCCACTCGTGATTGAATTGAGTCATGCTTTGCTCTTGCAGTAAACTTGCGATTGTTTGTATTACATTGAGTATATTGATACGTGATTCTTTTAGCCATGTACTTATTTTTCCCCATATTTTATCAGGAGTTTTCTCAATATATGCTTTTTTTAAGAAGAAATTATCTATTTTGTTTTCTCCTTTTATTTGTAATTCAAAAGCCTTTTTGATATTGTTTTGCAGCAAAGTATATTCCTGCTCATTGAATTCAAATCCATCGGTCTCAAATATCTGATTGAAATAAATATTTTTAAAAGAATTAATGTCAAAAGCGTTTATTTGGATAAGTTGATTGAAATTTTTATTAAATAATATTTTGTCATTAAGCGTATCATAATAATGTTTCAATTTGGAAGTGATGTTATTGAAATTCAAATCGGAATATTGCAAATCTTTTTTTGAAATATTGATATGCTCTTCCTTATTAATAGCTCTTATTTTTATAAGGTTTGATTGCGATAAGTGTCCGGGTTTATCGAGTATTACAGTATATTTATTTAAGTGAAATTCTCCCAAATGCTTTTGAAAAATATTTGCTTGTGTTGTATCGGGAACAATGACCAAAGTAGATTTGCCTTGCCCCCATCTGTCGTTGAGTATATAACGCAATAGAAATGATTTTCCGGAAGATTTTTTGCCGGTTATAATCGATACTTTTGCATTTGCTATAGTATCCAAGGCTTCCTTTTGATATTTATCAAGTCTATATATCATATTAAATGCAAATATAATATATTATTAAACATCTTCTATGTAATATTTGGTATTTGTTTATTTTTGCTTAATTTCGATAAAAAATAGTTTATGTCGATACCTTTAGCTGAGAGAATGCGCCCAAAATCGTTGGATGAATATCTGGGGCAAGATCACCTTACCGGACGAGATTCAATATTGAGACGTATGTTGGAGACCAATCATATCCCCTCAATGATACTTTGGGGTCCTCCCGGAACGGGAAAAACCACCTTGGCAAATATAATTTCAAATCAATTGGAGCGAGAGTTCTTGCAACTTAGTGCTATCAATTCGGGAGTGAAAGACATAAGATTGGCTATAGATAGGGCAAAAAAAATAATGGAACTTACCGGAACAGGAGCTATTTTGTTTATAGATGAAATACATAGATTCAACAAATCTCAGCAGGATGCTTTGCTTGGGAGTGTCGAACAAGGGGTGATTACGTTGATTGGAGCGACAACAGAGAATCCGTCATTTGAAGTGATTTCAGCTCTTTTGTCGAGATGTCAAGTATTTGTATTGAAGCATTTGGAGAAAGAACACTTGGAGGCTCTGCTTAAAAATGTGATTACAAATGATGAATTGTTGAAAAAACGGGATATAGTATTGAAAGAGACGGAGGCATTGTTGATGTATTCGGGGGGTGATGCGAGGAAGATATACAATACCCTTGAAATAGTAGTCCAAAGCCATTCCGCAGATAAAAAAATAGTCATCACAAATGATTTGGTTGCCAAGAGTATTCAGAACAATTTTGAGCTCTATGATAAATCAGGTGAACAGCACTATGATATTATTTCCGCGTTTATTAAATCGGTTAGAGGAAGTGACCCGGATGCAGCCTTGTACTATATGGCAAGGATGATACAGGGAGGAGAAGATCCTAAATTTATTTGCAGGCGGATGATTATCTTGGCAGCCGAAGATATCGGTTTGGCAAACCCCAATGCTTTATTAATGGCAAACACATGCTTTGATACGGTGCATAAAATAGGGATGCCGGAAGCGAGAATTATCATGTCCCAAACTGCAATTTATCTGGCAAGTAGCCCAAAAAGCAATTCTGCTTATCAGGCAATAGATAGTGCATTGGCTCTTGTAAAATCAAATAAAAATATACCTGTTCCAATGCATTTGAGAAATGCGCCGACAAAATTGATGAAAGATATCGGTTACGGTAAGGATTACAAATATGCTCACAGTTATAAAGGTAATTTTGTAGAGCAAGGATATTTGCCGGAGAGTATCAAAAAAAGTTCTTTTTATCGACCTCAGAACAATGACAGCGAAAATAGATTGAGAGCATGGTTACGTAAGAAGTGGAAAGATCGGTATTAATACCTTTCATCCTTTATATAGGCAAGTCTCTCCATCTTATAGACTTCTATAGAAGCAAAACCAAATTCCTCTACCACTTTGCCTCTGATATGATATACACCGCGTCCGGTAAATGGATATTTGCCCAATGCTTGTGGGAAGTGGACAGTGTCAAAAAATTTACCATTTCTATCGACAAATGTGCCGAAATTCATCAGTTTGTTGTGTATGGTCTTTACGTATTTTCGAGTGATGAAATATCCGAGGATTTCTATTATTTTGCCGATATTGGATTGCATTTGCTTTGCTGTAAAATCACATCGTATGTCTTCTTGGAGTAAGTCAAAAGGGGAAATGGATACTGGAAATCCCAATAATTCTATTTCGTCAAATACTTGATCGTACTTGCTTTCCTCCAATGTTGGTAATTCATATTCCTCACGATATTCTTCAAATAATTGCGGTGCCTCTGCATACACAAGGGTACGGTTCAATAATGCATTCTTTTCCCACATCAATTGATATTTGTTTTTGCCTGTGAAACGGAATGCTCCGATTCTTATGAGCAAATCAATTTGCTCTTTGCCGATATCCACTCTATGCATAAAATCTTCAAGGCTTTCATAGATTCCGTTTCGGTGTCTTTCCCGTACTATCTCAAGAGCGACTTTTCGCTCCAATGAAGATATATGAATAAACCCAAGATATATGTCTTTTCCCGAAATATTGGTTAGTAAATCACTATTGTTTATGCAGGGAGGGTGAATGTTTCCCCCGGATATTTTTGCTTCGTGCACATAGGTTTCGGTATGGTAAAAGCCGCCAAAATTATTGATTACAGCTACCATAAATTCCAAAGGAAAGTAGGTTTTCAGATAAAGACTTTGGAATGATTCGACGGCAAAACTGGCGGAATGTGCTTTGCTGAATGAGTAGCCGCTGAAGCTTGCGATTTGATACCAAACCGTGTCGGTCAATTGCTTGCTATATCCCCTTTTTTGACAATTGGAGTAAAATTTGTTTTTTAGATTGCGAAACAAGTCTGAGTCTTTTCGTTTGCCCGTCATTATTCGTCTCAGTAAATCCGATTCAGCCAAGTCCAATCCTGCAAAGTGATGTACTATCTTCAATACGTCTTCCTGATATACCATTACTCCGAATGTCTCGTTCAAGTGGGTTTTGAAAGTGGGGTGGAGGTATTTCACTTTTGTGGGATTGTGAAATCGCTTGATATATTCTTTCATCATCCCTGATTTTGCCACACCCGGTCTGATTATGGAACTCGCTGCGACCAATTGTATGTAGTTGTCGCAATGCAATTTTTTTAGCAGACCTCGCATAGCCGGTGATTCTATATAGAAGCAGCCCAAGCATTCTCCTGATGCAAGTTGTCTTTTTACGTTTTTGTCTTGCTTTATGCTATGTACATCGTGGATATTTATTGTCTTACTCTTGTTTTTTTCGATTAGCTTGATAGCATCTTTGATGTGCCCGAGTCCGCGTTGGCTGAGGATATCAAATTTGTGAAATTGCAAATCTTCAGCTCCGTACATATCAAAATGAGTAATAGGAAAGCCTTTGGGCATCATTTTCAGGGAAGTGAAATAATTGATTGGCTCTTCACTTATAATCACCCCACCTGCGTGTATCGATAGATAATTTGGCATTTTTTCAAGCATTTTGCCATAGTGAAAAATGTATTTTGCAAATTCGTGATGCTTGCCGGTAGCAAAAGGTTCATCCACAATGATATCGATGTCGGCTTTGGGTAAACCAAACACTTTTCCCAGTTCTCGTATGATTGATTTGCCCTTAAATGTATTGTAGGTTGCGAGCAGCGCAGTGTATTCCTTACCGTATCTCTTGAATATATAATCGGTGACATCATCTCTTTCGTCCCAAGAGAAATCAATGTCAAAATCAGGAGGCGAACTCCGGTATGGATTGATGAATCTCTCAAAATACAAATCCAGTTCTATGGGATCAACATCTGTGATGCCGAGATTGTATGCTACTATTGAGTTGGCACCACTACCTCTGCCTACGTGATGATAACCCGAACTTTGGGCATAGCGTATGATGTCCCAGGTTATCAGGAAATATGCTTCAAAGTTGAGTTGGTTGATTACTTTTAATTCTTTTTTTGTACGCTTAAGGGCTTGTGGATTATCTGCCGGGTATCGTTGTTTGCATCCGTTTATAGCCAATTTTTTTAGCAATTTGAAATCATCTTCTTTGCTGCCTGTGAAATGCTTTCGGTTGTTGAGAGGAGAGCTCGGCATCTCTATTGTACAATTATCAATAATGCCTTGCGTATTTTTTAGTATGTGGGGATATGCACCGAATGCTTTATGAATTTTTGCAGGTTCGATTATGGTTTCGGACGATAGAGCACAATCTTCTTTTTTGAGATTTCCCAAAATGATATTGAGGTCTATGCATCTAAGCAATTTGTGCACGGCGAAGCCTTGTGAATCCTGAAATGTAATCGGGGCAAAAACCACTAATTTGTCCAAGTGGTCTTTCACTTTTGTACCGTATATTCTATTGGCTTCTTCAGGGCGAATCCCGATGTATTCGTAGTTTTTCAGTGCGGATAGTTCTTTGTGGATATTGCGATAGATTATATACACATTATCAAAATCAGGAGCTGTATATGGGAGTGGCTTGTCCTCGATTGAGTGCGTGGTCAGAAACCGGTTTAATTCGCGAAATCCTTCTCTGTTTTTTGCAATTCCGATGTAGAGGAATTCATTGTCACGTCTGAATTCTATTCCCACTATCGGTTTGACCCCTTGTTTTTTGCATTCCTGTATAAATTGGTATGCAGCGGATGTATTGTTGATATCGGTGAGCACCAATTCTTTTGCACCTGTTTTCGCTACTTCATATACGAGTTGCTCAGGAGACATTGTTCCGTATCTGAGGCTGTAATATGTGTGTGCGTTCAGGTACATTTATTTTCTGATTGTTGCGGCTCTGGTAATGGCATTTATTCCGAATCTGCTTCTTATTTTATCGAGTGATTGGAGTAGATTGATATCTCTTATATTGTCTTCGAATAAGTCCAGTTGAAAATACCCGTATGTCAGTCCGCTGAACTTTACTCCGACCAATCTTATGAGCTGTCTTCGTTGATATAGGCTGTCAAATAGTTCTTTGATATATTTGAGCAGTACTCTGTCATTTGCCGTATAAGGTATTTTTTTTTGTTTTGTATAGGTGTTGAAGTCGGCATATCGTATTTTTACTGTTACTATTGATGTCAATTTGCTTTTGTTTCTCAACTCAAATGCCAGTTTCTCTGTCATGTCTATGAGTATGGATT
>JALVEE010000249.1 GCA_027008645.1 Saprospiraceae bacterium | reverse complement strand
TAAGGGATACTTATAAATAACTAAAGCTTTTATCAAACGGGACAAATCACCAAAATTCGTATAATATTATTCGTGCATTCGTGGCTTTTTATTACATTTCCTACATTACAAGACACTAAAATAAGTTGTAAAGTTGGGTGAATAACCTATAAATTTATTACTCAACACTCAAAACTAATCTCTTTATTCTACTTTGAAGCAATGTGCACCATAAACAGTATTATATTTACTCCAATTTTTATAATATTTTGTATTAGAACCCTCATTAGGGCTTAGTTTCAAAAGTTCTTTATAGTTATTTCCTTCATTGGTCATAAAATATACATCCCAGGTATCTGTTCTACAATCTCCATTTTTTGTTTCTATTACTTTACCCTTAATATTTGGAGTAGCCCCTATAAGAGAATTAAGATCAAAATAGTAAATTCCCTTATTCTTTGGTATCATATAAAACTTTATATAGTATTCATTATTAAAATAATGATAATTAAAAGAATATGAATTTGATGCTATTTTAAAATTGTAAATACTATCAACAATCCATTCAAAATCATCCATAAAATGATAATGTTTACCTTTTTCTAACAATGTATCCATTTTAATAATTCCTCCCCCCATATGAAAATCCACACTATCCAGAATAAATATATAATTTGAATCTCTATCCCATTTTTCCCTTGGAATAAATGAAGATACCGTTATGGTATCACCAATATGTATGAGACTATCATCCGGTTCAAAAGTTACAGGTATATCAAATATATAATAAGAATGGTTGCATCCTTCATTGATGTGATCATCAGGTAATATGGGACAAGCAAGCATCACAAAACTAAATAAGACAAGTAATAATAGTTTTTTCATATCTATCTATACATTTATGATTATCAAAATTATATAATTTATCATATTTCCTGCCTTACAAGATACTAAAATAAGTTGCGAAGTTGGGTAAATAACCTATAAACTCACTATTCAACACTCAAAACTAATCTCTTTATTCCACTTTGAAGCAATGTGCACCGTCCCTCTCGGGGAAAAAATAAAACCCGGATCTTTCTTTATAGTATTCATTAGGACTATATTTGAGTAGCTCTGAGTATGATTGTCCATTGTTGGTTATCAAATGTGGACGCCATCTATTCGTCTCGCAGTCACCATCATCATCCAAAATATAAGTATCATCCCAATCGAAAGATGAGAGATTTCTACGTGAAATAAATTCAAATAAATATACTCCTTTAACCATTGGAATGAATTTGAACTTGAGAAAATATTCATTATTATCATAAAAATAATCAAAGGCGGTTGTTGTCTTCCCTTTTCTGAAATTATAAAGACTATCTGCAATAATCTCAAAGTCTTTCAAGAAATTAAAGCGACCCTGTGCATCAATTATCGTATCAACCTTAATAAAATGACAGCTTATTTTAAAATCAATACTATCAAAAGTAAATAATTCAGTATGCTTATCATTCCAAAGTTTATTTGGAAATTTTGAAGTAATTGTAACCGTATCTCCAATATGTATTATGCTATCAGTTGGAACAAATGAAACTGGCAATGTGAAATAATATCTATATTGTTTGCATCCATCATCTCCGGAAAAATTATCCGGACATGCAAAAAAGATTGTGCTAATAGTCAGGATAAAAAATAGTTTTTTCATATCAAAATCAAGTATAAACCGGTGCAAAGCACCAATATTTGTGTAATATTATTCGTGCATTCGTGGCTTTTTAACACCTATCTTATTTCTGCAAACACATTTCCGGATATCAAAATTACATAATTTATCATATTTCCTACCTTACAAGACACTAAAATAAGTTGTAAAGTTGGGTAATGAACCCCATAAACTTACTATTCAGTACTCAGAATTAATCTCGCTATTCTACTTTGAAGCAATGTTTTCCATAAATAAAATAATTTTGATCCCATTTTTCATACATATCATTTCTAGAATACTCATAAATACTTTCTTTAAGTAATTCCTTATGATTATTATCACTATTTGTGTTAAAATAAGGGAGCCATTTGTTGGTTTCACAGTTAGAATCAAGTGAATAAATTATAGGTACATTATCATAGTTTGAATGACTTAAATATGCTGATGTAAATTGAAAATAGTAAATTCCTTTCCTTTTAGGAATAAATTTAAACTTAAGAAAATAATCCTCCCCGGAGTAATAATATTCCAAACTTATAGAATTTCCATTAATTCTTAAATTATAAATACTATCAACAAAAAAATCAAA
>JALVEE010000248.1 GCA_027008645.1 Saprospiraceae bacterium | reverse complement strand
CCAATGGGGTTTTAGTCAGGTCGGGCAATAATTCTAACAAGTTGCTACATGATGGCATCCTACTCAGCCCGCCACTTCTGCTATCGTCTCTATCGCTCCTTTTTTAGCACCAGCGGCGGTCAGACCTGGAGGCATGTGAGCAAGGCTTTAAGCATATAAAAATGAATCGACATATTTCTGAATAAAAACCTAAAAAATGATATACTGGCGGGCTTATCTTTTTATCTCAATTTTTACAGATAAGCAGACCCAATAGTCTGTCGATCTTGTGATTTTTAATCCATTTCATATTACCGACTTTACGTATTACGTATCTTATACATAGGTTAATCTGAAATGAGAATTGAAATTATAACATCACAAAATAATGAATTAAAAGAAACGGGGTTTGGCTCGCATCTGGCATGTGCCAACGTCGTAGAGTCGATTGAAAGGATCGGTCACATAGCTACATTATCCGTTTGTGTATCCCTCAATGATTTAGTTAATGTAGTACAAAGAAAACCTGATTTGGTCATTTTAGCTGCAAAATATATGCCTGTAGATAATGGAGATGATATTTGGTTTTCTGAATATTTTGCTAAAAATAAAATAATATTTTCTGGTTCTGATAGGGAAACACTAAAATATGACTCTGACAAGGTGTTAGCAAAATCCTGTTTGACTAATGTTGGAATAAGTACAGCACTATATTTTACAGCTATACCAGGCCAGTATCACGAATATGACCTTCCATTCTCATTTCCCTTATTTTTAAAACCTATCGATGCCGCTAACGGTAATGGGATTGATGATTTATCGTTTGTCGAAAACTTTAATGAGTATGAATCTAAGGTCTTATCGCTATATAATTTATATCAATTGCCAGTTCTAGTAGAGGAATATCTGAGTGGCAGGGAATTTACTGTTGCCATTATAGAGAATGATACAGGAAAAATACTCGCTTCTGCTATTGAAATTACCCCGCCTGAGTCTTCTGGAGGACTTAGAATACTAGGAGCAGAAGTTAAGAAATTCGATACAGAAACCCTGAAAGAAATTGAAGAAAGTGAAATTAAAAGTATTGTAGATCTAGCGATTGAAGCCTTTATTGCTTTAGGCATAAGGGGGTTTGGTCGTATAGATATTAAAATGGACAGCAACAGAAAGTGTTATTTCATGGAAGCTAATTTGGTTCCTGGAATGAATTATGGTTCCAGCTACTTTCCTCAGGCGTGTAAAATTGCGAATAATATGCCCTATGATAAAGTCACACGTTTAATGCTAGAGGAATGTTTATCTAGAGTTTTACCACAGAAAATGCCTATCTATACTCATTCTGCTGATAACTACAGCCCGTTAGCTCATTAACATACTCTATAACTATCTAATAGGTTACTTAATCATTGAGCAGGCCGATTCTAGACTTCCTTTTTTATTTATCACATCAAGGGGTTATAGTTGGACTTTGGGGGATCAGTAGTTTCGATTACCGGCCCTTTAACAAGGCTTTAGGCAATAAATATAACCATAGAGGAGAATAAATAAAATGTTATCTGGTGTAATGTTACTCTGGTTTATTCTTACGGCTATTTCAGTACTATTTGTAGCAATTGATAGTATAAAAACACCAGAATCACCCGTATTAAAATGGGGGTTTATATTACTCACAGCTTATACTGGACCAATTGGTGCGTTTCTCTATGTTTTGGGTTGCAGAGAACCTCTTCCTGGATTACATGAAAAATATACTGCTACTCTATGGCGTCAGGTATTAGGCTCAACAATGCATTGTGTTGCTGGTGATGGGCTAGGTATACTTGCTGGAGCAATAATTGGCGGCTTAGTTCAACTATCAAAACCAGCCGAAATTGGGCTTGAATACCTTCTCGGTTTTGGCTTTGGATGGACAATATTTCAAGCTTTATTTATGAAAGAATCATCTGGAGGCTCATTTTATAAGGCTCTAAAAATGACATTCATTCCAGAGTTATTATCGATGAATTACCTTATGGCTGCCATGATTATTGTTTCAACCATTGGTATGAAACTTGTTCCCGAAAGTAGTAACCCTCTATCAATGGAGTTCTGGTTTGTCATGTCTATGGCACTGTTAGTGGGCTTCATTGCGGCCTATCCAATTAACTGGTGGCTCGTATCAAATCATCTGAAGCACGGAATGATGACTGTACGACCTGGCAGTAATAATGATACAAAGATGAATGGCCATTCTAACTCTGAAAGTAGCCATTCTGTATATAAAACAACCAGAGAAAATC
>JALVEE010000247.1 GCA_027008645.1 Saprospiraceae bacterium | reverse complement strand
TGTGATATTTTGAATTTTTATCCAATACTGTTACGCCTTTCAATAGTATATTCATTTTGATAATTATTTATTTTTCCAAAATCTTAAAAGTAATATTTCGATTGCTAAAAATAATAAAGCTAAAATAATTGCCCATTTCCACAACTCCACACCTCTTTGTTTTGAATCAATCAATTCCGTAAAATTAATATCCTCTGAGTTTTTTCCAAAATAATTGATATTTTCCTTGAAATCTTTCTTGATTTTCTTACCTGAAATATAGTCTAAATCAGATTCTGTCCTGTCGTAATTAAATGCAATTTTTCTAATGACATTATTATTGATTTCGATATTATAAATCCCGGCTTTGTTTATTTCATCACTTACAAATATCTTCAAACCGGAATCAGTGTTCAACTGCTTGGGAATAAATTCAATTTGATTCCCTACTATTTTAATTAAGCCTTTATCCGAAGATTTTATATTATTAAGTTCAATGCTTTTATCTTTGCCAATTGAATACGCCAATCTTTCTTTATTGCTATTGTAAATTGCCATTTTGAATATCATAGGAATAAAAATATCCGGATTTTTTGCCAAATCATTTATATCCGTTGAGAATGGACTTGAACATAGATAGACATTTCCTTTTTTATATTTAAACCTATCAATAAAAGACGCACCGTTTTTGAACTTTATGACATGATAAGCATTGCGGGATTGAAATTTCTTTATAGGGAAGCCGGCTTTTACTCTTACCGGATTGATATTTCGAGTTATCTTTTCATATACATCCGTGAAAACAAATTCATTTCTATTCAAATTATTAGCTTCGTTTTCTTCTTTTTTGTATTTGTCGAGAATATTGGCATTTATTGAACTCAAAAAACTATTGTATGAGTCCAAGTCAGCGTCTTTTGATGGGAAAATCAATACATTTACCCCTTTTGAAACAGCTTCTCTGAGAGAGTTTTTCAGCCCTGAAGAAATATTTGGGATATCTTCTAATACTATTAGCCTGTTTTTATCAATTCCCGAATAATCTATCTTGTTGACATTTTCATGTTTGAATTGAAATATTTTATTGGTCTCAAAAACCGCCTTTAGATATGTATTTGCCAAGTTGTGGTTATTGATATTCAGAACCGGTATTTTATCAGGCACATCAAATGCTATATAATAGTCGTCATCAAAAACAACCGGATAATCCTTGATATTGATTTTGGCGGTATTCCAGCCATTGGTTTTTATTCTCAATTCCAAAGTATCTGTCTTGGAGGAATTAGCTTTGATATCAAGTTTCCCCGATGGATAATTTTGGTTGTCATACTCTATATTTAAGGGAATATCGCTTAAATCTTCACTGCTGTGATTACTGATTTTAACAATCAATTTATTCACCTGATTCAGTACAGGAACGGGATTTTGCCAATAGCAACTGTCAATACTGATATTCTTTTCCCTAACAGGTTGCAAGGCTATGATATTATAGTCAATAATCGTATCTATATCGCCGGTATCAATATTGAATATAGTTTTTTGCAAATCTGATATCCAGTATATATACTTATTGTCGATTTCATTATTTCCCAAAGATTGTTTTTGCCTTTTTAATATATTTTTTATTTTTTTGACGGCAGGACTGAGCTTTATTTCGCTTATTTTTTCCAATGCATTTTGCTTATCAATCCATTTTTGTTCACTACCATAAAGTTTGTTTGTAAGTATTTGAAAGCGGGTATTATCAGGAAATCCATTAACCACTTGAGCTGCTTTGAGTTTTGCCTTATCTATCAAGGGGGCGTCTTCACTCATTGTCTGCATACTAAATGAATTATCGATAAAAATACTTACTCCTACTGTGCCTTTTTTTATCTTTTCGCCTACAGGAATATAAGGTTGGGCGAATGCAAAGACCAAAAATGCAATTGCCAAAATCCTAGAAAGCAAAACCAAAATATTTTTTAGTTTATTTTTGTTGGTGGTCTCTTCCTTTATTTCTTTCAGAAATTTTGTATTGGAAAAATAGACTTTCTTAAACCTCTTGAAATAGAACAAGTGGATAATGATCGGTATCAATATCGCAGCTAAAGCCCAGAGAAAATTAGGATATAAAAATTCCATATTGCGCACAAAGTTATATAATGTTTTAAAAGCTTTTACTAAAACACATATTTTTTTTTATTATTTTATATAGCTAGGATTATTCACAGGTATTTCTGTAAGGAGTTCAGCTATGTAGTGTATGTGATATCTGCGAGAATAATAAGCGATTTTGCACACTCTGACTATTTTATTACACTTATGAATCAATATGTAACATTTAAAATTCTATTTTATAACTCAAATTAGGAATCACAATTCTATTATATTTTTTGTCAATGGTATTTGTTTTTATATTGTAATAATCAGATTCAAATTCTTTGGTTTGGCTTGCATTTAATACTTGCAAAGACCAAATTGATGAATATTTGGGCTTGTTTTTTCTATAAGAAACAGTAAATGAAAAAATTGGGGTATTAGGATATTTATTTGCAAAGGATATATTCCCATTAGTTTCTCCATAAACAATTTCATATTGGTCAATAGAGGCTTGCTCGTTTATCGCCTCCATTCTATTCCCTCCAAGATAATTTAATCTAATATTTGTGCTGAGAAGATTGTTTTTACCTTTTCCAATTAGCCATTCTTTTCCGATTAATATATTAAATACATAGTTTTTATTATAACGCGTATTGCGTTTTATCCCATCATTTGCTTTGTATTTTGAATCGAAAAATGATGCAGAAACCAAATAATAGAATCCTTCACTTAAATATTTTTCTAAAGTAAAGTCAATACCGATATTTCTTCCTGTTCCATTACTTACAAGTTCCTCATTAAAAAATAGGTTATTTTGAATGTTAAGAGTAGAAATATAAGATGTTGAAGATACAGGCACGTTTGAAAGGTATTGAAAATACGGTTCAATGCTTAATTTTATATTTTTGCTTAGCATAGAATTAAATGAAATAATAAAATGATTGGACTTCATAAGATCCAAATTCTTATTATTTTCATTTCCTGTTTTATTTACAAAGTATATTGGCAATGATTCGATTTTACTATGTAACCCATATGCTATTGCCAAACTATTATTTTTATTTAGTTTATATTTTAATGCTATTCTTGGTTCAAGAGAAGTTTTATTATTTAATTTAAAATATTGAAAATGTAGCCCCGCATTTAATGTAAAACGATTTGAAAATATATATTTTGATTGACTGTAAAATTGAAATAAATCAGATTGACCATTTTCATTGATTAGATTTACAGGAGATGTATTGGAGCTATTTGATTTATTAATATCTAAATTATATCCTAAGTGATTGTAATAAAAACCTGTTCTATTGCTATGTTTTTTGTTGAAGTAATGAGTAATACTTGATTGCAAAGTAATTTTATAATTATTTTTAGTCGCATCAGACATAGGTGTTGGTTGAAAATCGGCATCCAATCGTTGTTCATTAAATTTCAATCCATTACCGGTTATGGACAAAGAAGATTTAGCAAAAGTATTAGAACTTACCATTATTTTGTGTTTCAAACCTGATGCAAACATATACAAAGAAGTCTGAGAATTGTCCTTGTCTGTAGTTGACTGCCATTCCAAACTGTCTAAAGCTTCTATGTCGATAGCATCATAAGCAGCAATGCTCCATAGTGAAAATGCACCTGTTTTTTTTGTAGGAAAGTTTAGTTTAAATGCTAAATCTTGGTATTTTAGTACGCCACTATTGCTAGGTAATAATGGACTTATTAACGCCATTGTTGAATACCGATAATTAACTAAATAAGATGCTTTCTTCCCTTTTTTAAAAGGACCTTCAGTAGCAAAATCAAGACCTAACAAACCTGCTTGGAAAGTATATTCTCTGGTAGAAGAATTTCCTTTTCTTAGATTAATGTCAAATACACCGGATGTAGCATTTCCATATTCGGCTGGAAATGCTCCGGTATAAAAATCACTATTACCAATCATTTGGCTACTTAGAGCGGTTAATAATCCTGCTCCGGCAATGGTCAAGTTGGCAAAGTGATTAGGGCTTGGTATTTCAACACCTTCTATTCTCCATAAAAGACCAGACGGACTGTTACCACGAATTGAAATTCCATTACTACTAATTGATGGTGTTGCAACTCCGGCAAATGAAGATACTAATCTTGCCGGATCGCTTAAACCACCTGCATATCGCTGTGTTTCCTCTACGGTGAATTGACGGCTACTAATACTTGACATAGAATTAATTGCTTTGCCTTTTTTATTTGCGACAATGACTACTTCGTCCATCTCAGTTGTTTTTTCGGTTAAAGCAATATCCAAAACCAACTCTTTCCCGGAACTTATCAAAAGATTTGTGAGTAATGCACTCTCATATCCAATCATACTTATTTCGATAGTTTGTCTGCCGACAGGCACATTCTCTAATGTGAATTCGCCTTCCAAACTCGTTACAGTCCCTTTAATCGGTTCGCTATCCAAAAGTATAATACTTGCTCCAATAATTGGCATTTGAGTTATTTTATCAAATACTTTTCCCTTAATTGTTTGAGTAACAGTTTGAGCGGAAGATAAACCGTAAAAATAAATAATACTTACGAATAGAATAACTATTTTTTTCATTTCAATGATTGGTTTTTAGATTAAAAAAGAATGCTTTATCTTTTGCAATAATATAAATAGAAAGTAGTAATAGTAAACCAGTTTGAATTACTTTACTCATTGGGTGAGTTGCAAATACTTCATTGAAATACCCGGCTGAAATATGAAAAAATATTGGAATAAGAATATTTCTATTTGATTTGTAATAAAGCCAATTCATTATTATTACAAAAGGAAATAAACTGACAATAAAATTAATGGAGTAAATTGCTCCCGACTCCACCAAGTTACTTTGGTAATAGTCTTTGATAAACGATAGCGGAATATGCCATAAACCCCAAAATAACGCAAAAACCATTGAGGTTTTAAATAAATTGTATCGCTGTCGAAGTGTATCTGTACCATATGTATGCCAAGCTAACTCCTCAACTATTGGAGCAATAATTAGTAAAAACCATACTGGAAAAACTCCTGAAGTAAAGGTATAGTGTCCGGCTATTTGAAATTGAGACGCACTATAACCAAAAAATAATGATATAGCTTGTGCCAATAAAATACTTCCCAACATCAGAAAAGCAGTCAAAAGCAGATAAACGGGTTTGATTGATTTAAAATTAAAAAATCTTGGAAATAAATCCTGCTTTAGAATTTTATCTCTTTTCATTAGCCAAAATGCAACAATCATAGGTGATATTAACCCTACAAATCCCATTATGCTTGCAATTTGAGTATTCAACTCGGTTTGAGTTTTCAAGTGACTTAAATATGCAGCAATACCCCAAAACAACCAGGGTATTGCAGTTGAAAGTGTGTAGAACAATAAAGGTTTGTTGTATAGATTCATATTTATAAATTTTAATTTTATAATTTATGATGCAAAGGAACTGTATATTGAAACTATAATCGCCCAATCCTATAATATTGGACTTATTTTAGCTGGAAGTATCATTATGTGTATTTTAATGCATTGATAAACAGAGGAATGATGTAAAGTGCTAAATAATACAAATGATATCTTGGACTTGCTTATAAGTGCATTTCATTTTTTCGCATTTAATATTATTTTTCCTATTTGGATATACTACCCAACTTATGAAAATAATCCGTTATACTTCTATATACTAACACCAATGTGCCGTTAGGCACTAAATATGGGTAAAAAAAGCTATTAACCAACTAAAATGCGTGCCGTAGGTACGCTATATAAACACATCAACAAAACTTCTTGTAAAAAAGCGAAAAAATGAAATGCACCTTTGCTTATTTACCCTGATTTGATATAAATTGGGAAGGAGTACAGCCTTTTTGCTTCTTAAAGACACTATTGAAAGTTGATTTGGAATTAAATCCAGAGTCGAAAGCGTGACCAAGTAAACTAAATTGATTGTTTGAAGATGCTCGTTCAATAAATTCTTGAATACGATATTTATTCACAAAATCATTGAAGTTTTGGTTTTCAAATTGATTAATTATTTGTGAAAGGTAATTGGGTGATATTTGTAGTAAGTTAGCAAGATTAGATAATGTAAGTTTTGGCTCTAAGTATGGTTTTTCACTCTCCATTAATGCAAGGAGTTCTGTATGCTTTTTATTTGCAAAATCATCTTTCAAGCCGGAATTTTTGTAAGAGTCTTTTGTAGAGTTGTCTTGGAGTCCAATGATTATATTGTCAACAAAAATATTTTTATGGCGTATACCAAAATACCCTAAGGTAATTACTGCAAAAATCAGCATTGAATAAAAAATATAATCGGGGTTAAACGGATAGTTGAATCCTAAGAAATTTCGCGTTATTATGACAATAATGGCTGTTGAAAAAATTATTCCTATTCCTAGAATAAAATAATGTAGCCATCGCAAGTTGATTTTATCATCATAAGAGAAATTTATTTTTATTAATTCCTTGTATTTTCTTAAATGCTTTAATGACAAACCCGTATAGCTCACACCGGAAATAATAAAAGCGAGAAGTATTAGATTTGTAAAAATATCAAAATCGTGTATTTGTCCCAAATCAACTAACCTTTTTTCTTCGGCAGTATAAAAAAAGTAAAATTTACTCATATATAAATAAGAGAGTAATATGGGTAAAAAATGTATATAATCTTTTTTACTTAAATGATTATCTTTTTTAAGAGAATAAGACGTATATAAATACAATAGAGGTCCATAAAAAAGCGGAAAAGGCACAGTCAATCCAATTAAATGAGGATATTTTGTCCAATAACCATTTAAGTGTAAATAATAACTCAATAAATGAATTGCGATAACAAGCATCCAAAAAGATAGAATTTTATCAGGCAAAGACTTTCCTTTTTTGTTTTGCAATAAAAGAAACTGAAAAAATGCTATAAAAATTCCGATTGTAATAATTATTTTCATTTACATTTTTGCTGATCAATTAATAAGTTTACTGCAAAAATTTCATTTTTTTTTGTTTGCAGGTAAACGGCAGTTCGTAAAATTACTAAAAAAATATTAAATCTATGGGCACATTTTATTTTTAGGTGCATTTCATTTTTTCGCGTTTTGAGTTCTATCCATCGATGAAATTTCCCCGACAGGGGATAAATGTGAATAACCGTGGGTGGAACCCGCGGTATCCGAACAAGCAAAGTACAACTCCGGAGGAGTTGAATATCCATACAATATAATAATTGATAATTGAACACCTTCGGCGTTCATACCACCTCTCACATTTACCCCGCATTTCATACGGGGCTAATCACATTAAACCACATTCGTGGTTTTTGCCCTCTCATTTCTAAACCAAACATTTTATAAAAAAATAGCAATACTATCTTTCTTTTGATTTTATAGGGGAAATAGGGAAAAGCGAAAAAATGAAATGCACCTTTATTTTTCGTATTAAAGGTTGATATTTCTGCTTAGAATCAATTGATTATCAGATATAGTGGAATGAAACACAATGAAATTGCAATTATTCCTAAAAGCATTCCCACTTTATTTATTATTTTGAGTTTGTATTTATTTGTTCTTGAGTATAAAATTGAACTTACGATTGCGATAATTCCAAGAAATATTATTACAATTTTCGTTTCTAGACCAATTGAATAGACAGTCGGTGGTAATTGGCCATTTACACTATTAATTTTCATGTATAAAAGCATGTTTAACTGCATCCCTGCAATTATCATAAATCCAATCATTCCTGTAATTACCGATATAATTGCCTGCATTTTATTTTTTTTAATTCTATTGTTCTGATTTTTTTATATTTTGACAAAGTCTCTAAAATTATTTCTAGTGATTATTACAATTCACAAATAATCATACTTATATTCGAATTAATCACTTATGATTATGTTTTTTAACATCGCGCTGAACTACACTAACTGGAACAAAAATAATTTTTTATTTCACAATCCCCAAAAAATATGGGCGTATTTCTTGCAGATATATTATTGTTATTTTTCAAGTGGTTCAATAGTACACAGATTTGTTTCAGGAAAGCTGTTGTAATTTAGAAACGATTAAAAATAGCGTTTTTTACAAAGAAATAAAATAATATTTTGCTAATTATATTGTATCTTTGGTGCCGTAGATATTAATTCTTGATTAAAAATATTAAGTAAATGGAATACAGAAAAGAAAAAGACAGTTTAGGGTATGTTGATGTGCCTGCTGATAAATATTGGGGAGCACAAACTCAAAGATCTTTCCAAAACTTTAAAATAGGAGGGCAAAAAATGCCTGAAGAAGTAATCAAAGCTTTTGCCATATTGAAAAAAGCTGCAGCGATCACAAATGCAGAACTAGGCGTTTTGCCCGAAGACAAAAGAGATATTATAATGAAAGTGGCT
>JALVEE010000246.1 GCA_027008645.1 Saprospiraceae bacterium | reverse complement strand
GCTTTTTATTTTCGGTTTTTGTTATTTTTCCGAAAATGTATATCTTTGAGTACCTTGTCATTATACATCTTTTTTGAGTATTTGAAAATAAATTTATATACGGCAAATCTTTATTTAACACATATATTTTTATAGGTGCAAGTTACACATTTTTTCTTATATCTCGTAGCTCTGGGATAAATATTTTTTGTAATAATATCAATTATTTTATTGCTTATTTCTATTACTTTGTTTTTATCCTCTAGTTTTATTTCTACTTCGAGCAATTTGTTCTTGCTGCGTATATATACCAAATAACCTTTCTCTACCGGTTTGTTGAAGTTTTCTTCGATTAATACCGCATAACAAGCCAATTGGGTTTTGTATGTTGTAAACAATTTTTCTTTGTATTGGGCAAATTTGTAATCAAGCGGTGCCATAGTATCATCATTGAGTACCAATACTTCATCTACTTTGCCTCTGATTGTTCCATTCGTGAGGTATTGATCCAAATATTTATCTTTTACACCGATTCTTTTTCTCAGGTATTTTTTGTTTCTTATCAGTTTCAATTCATGCATTTTACGCCCTTTATCAACTTTATAGTGTCTTTCTTCATATTGCGGAATGCGCAATACATATTCAAAGTACGTAAATCTAGGACAAAAAAGATATTCGATTATATGCGAAGGTGTGATGTTCATTATAAAAATAATGCTTTTACTTGATCGGTTACCAGTTTTTTGTCAAATGCCTGTCCTAGTAATACTGTTTGTCTTAATTCGGTTTTATTCATTGGGAATATATAAACCGAATCGGTGTCTTCGTTAATCAAATCTTCTATTTGCATCTGCAAAGTATCCCTGTCGTTTTCTTCGATTGTACCGAGAAAAACGGAATATTGTACTCTATACAATCCTGCTTGTTTGCAATATTTTGCAACTTTTGTTCTTGATTTATCTTCTTTTATATCATATAATACCCAAGCTATCATTTTGCGTTTTATTTTATTAAAGAATTGGCAAATGTATGTGTATCCATTTGCATTGCATTTGACCTTGATTGATTTCTTCCTTTATATCTTATTTTTTCTTCTTCAAAAAATTTAAAGAATCTATCGGTTAATAATGCTTTCCCGTCAGCATTGAGCGAATATCCGTTTGTTATTTTGTCAGTATGACTGTCATTGACCTTTTTAGCTGAAAATAGCTTAAAAACGGTCTCTTCTGCTATAATTCTATACGGCTCTATAAAGTCAAATACCAGACTCTTTGTATTGTAATCATCTCTGTGCATAAACCCCGTATATGGATCCAATCCTGCAATGACCAACGCTTTTTCCACTCTGCTATACAAAATGCCGTATGCATAATTGAGAAAAGCGTTGAAAGGGTCTTGCGCAGGTCTGAAACTTCTTCCGTCAAATTTGTATTTTTGTGTTAGTAACTCGCTTAATAGCGTGAAATAGATCCTTCCGGCCGTTCCTTCCCATCCGCGGAGACTGCCTTCTATTTCGCTGATTTTTTCTGCTTTTGAATTAGATATCTTAGCATTCAGCTCACTCAGTTTTTCAATGCTGTTTTGTATTCTTTCGCTCTTTTGACTTCTGTGTTTCTTCAATTTTTTCAGAAACTCAATTTGATTTTCGATTTTTTGACTCAGCCATTTTATTACCCAATTTGCTCCGATAGCATTTAGACTTGCTTCCAATTGCTTTTTTCGTATTTTTGTAGTGCTGCCCGGGCGACTATGCCAAAATCTTCCAACGGGTACTCCGTCATACTCAAATATTACTATATCGATATTGTTTTTTGTTGCCATTATAATAGCTGCCGTACTCATCGCTGTACCTTTACTCATTAGGATACTACTGATTTTTTTTACACTAAAATAATGTTTTTCCCTATTTCCATCTTTTCTTACTATCACTTCAAACATATCATCTTTTATATGAAGATAGGATCCATAACTGTTGATGATGAGTTGCATGATTTTTATTTTTTAAAGTTATATTTTTTTGACTGTTCCGAATCCTCGTGATGTCGATTTTCCTACTCCTGCGTAATCAGGTAGAATGGCATTGGTAACAAAATCTCCTTCAAAAGCCAACATTTTTTTGTTTTTGAATAATGTCAATTTTTCCTTGAATTCTCCTTTGACCATTATTTGTTTGCTAACTCTAAATCCAATTCCTTTATAAAAGCTCAAAATATTGTTTCGTAGCTGTTTATTCAAAAAATACTCCTTTTCCTCCTTTGTTTGAAAATTTCTATAAATAGTATAATTCTTTTGATTTAAAGCAATCCATAAAGTCTTAAATCTGTATTTGTGCAATTTTGAAAAATCATTTAATTCGTAGATTTTATTTTCTAGATTTTTGGAATTGATCTCGTAACTATTATTCTCAATATCCATATGTTTTATTTTTAAAAACAATTCTATCAATAGTCTGCTGCCTTCGTTTATTCCTACTAAGAAAGGTATTTTATCTATTACTTTATATTGTACCAAAGGATAAGCGTACCTAAAGCTTCCATCTTCAAAATGGTTGTGCAAAAACGGTGAATGTTCTTTGAAAAGATTGCCAAAATATCCTCTCAATTTATGAGCATCACGTGTTTTCAGGGCGATATCGGGAAAACGAACTATTGTTTGATTTATCTTTATCGTTTTAGAGTCAGAATTAGTTTCCATAATGGTATTATTTTTATTGTTTTTGACTTTATTGATATTTGTTCTTCTGTATCATAAGTAATAATATACAAGTCGTCTATTTCCAAATAATTGCTTGCTTTGATAAGAGATTTTATTTCCCTGTTTTTAGTAACATCATTAATAAGTGTATAGGAAACCTGATAAAGTGATTTTCCGGGAATCACAAAATCCACTTCGATATTTTTAGTTTTGAAAAACGTAATATCTTTGTGGTATCTTATCAATGTATTATATGTAAGTGTTTCTAGAAATTTTGAATCTGGTTTTTCTCCCAGCGCAAAAAGCAATCCATTATCGATAAAATAATATTTCTTTTTTGATTTGCGTTCGGAGAACTTATAATTCAAATTTTTTATTTCCCTTATCAAAAAAGAACTTTTCAAACTTTCTATCCAAGATATTACGGTTGGTGTACCGGCATTTGAACCTGATGCTTTTAGCAGGTTTTTCATCCTGTTAAAAGAAAGTTTGTCATTTGTACTTTCCGCAAGTTTCTTGACCAATAACCTTATGCCGTGAAAATCTCGGATATTGTTTTTGAGTATTATATCGCTAAAAAGAATTGTGGAATAAATATTGTGCAAATAATCTCTTTTGCTTGTAATATGCAATATTTCCGGAAATCCACCATAACGTAAATATTTTTCAAATTGATTTTTAAAAACATTCTTTTTCTTGCTAAAAATATCATTTTTTTCAATTGTAATTCCGTTAAAATATAAAAATTCATGAAATGAAAGCGGGTATATTTCCAATTGCAAAAACCTTGCGCCCAATGTAGATGCAATATCAATACTCAGCATTTTGGCATTGGAACCGGTAACATAAGTTCTGTATTTTTGATCAGCCATACGCCTGCAAAATTTTTCCCAACCATTGATATTTTGTACTTCATCAAGAAAGAGAACAGGTTTATTATCAGGGTAAAGTTCATAATATGCGTTAAGCATTTTATCAAAATCATCTACTTTAAAATCTATAAATCTGTCATCTTCAAAATTGATATACAATACTTTTTCGTAATCGTTGCTAAAATATTGTTTGATTATTTGGAACAGAAACCAAGTTTTACCTGCTCTTCTTATCCCTGTAATAGCATAATTAACTTCCGGATCGATTTGATAATCTCTGGTTTTTACATCCAATTCCTTGATAAAACTCTGATATTCCCGTATAATTTCTTTGAAATTCATTCCATATTGTATTATGTACTTTACAAAAATAGTGCTATATTGTTAAATATGCATTATAAAAAGCGATTTTTTTGATTTTATATTATATTTATAAAGATATTGTAGTAAGTTCGGTATCATTGTATCCGGTATTGTTAGTGAAATATCTCTAAATATTAAACACAACAGGTTCTTGATTATTAAAATCCATTCCTATTTCTTCGTCATAATAGGCATCAATAAACTTGTAGTGATTACATTGCTCGATTCTAAACTTATATTCTTTGCTTTTTCTTACCGACAACTCATACTTTGCTATTTCAAATGGTTGCTTATCTGCTAAAAGGATTTGATAATTATCTCCTGAGCTTTGATTTATTATTGGAATTACATTAATTGTATCCATATTTAATCTTGTCATATTCTTTTCATTTGCCTGATTATCCATTATATAAGATAATCTTCTTTGTTCTTCGGAATAAATGGATAAACCTTTTTTGAATTCTTCATTTTCTTCAATGTCAAAATCAGAATAAACATTTTCAACCAAAGATATAAGGGTTTTTTCCGTTAGCTGTTTGTTGTTATTCTGTTCTAAAACTTTCCAGGTTTTATTCAGGACATCATTGACATTGTAAACCCACTTTTCAGAGATTTCAGAGTGTTTGAAAACAAGAACTTTTGTTCCCGACTTTTTCCTTTTTCGATTTACTCTTCCCGCTCTTTGTATTATTGCATCGATTGGTGCATTCTCAGTATAAAGAATGTCAAAATCAATATCTAAAGAAACTTCAACCACTTGTGTTGCTATAAGAATGCCTGGCTCATCTGATGCTTCCATTTCAAAAATCGTTTTCTCCTTTTCCTGGCGGTGCAAAATTGTAAAGCGAGAATGGTAACAGAGAATATTAATTTCATCTGCGTAAATATTCTCTTTTATTGTTTTGTATAAAGAAATTGCAGAATCTACCGTATTAACCACAACTAATACCTTTTTCCCTTTTTTCGCATTTTCAATAATTTCCTCAACAGATTCTTCGATAAATTGATTTTTTACAATAAATACATTTCTTGCCTGATCTAATAGTTCTCTATCTACAATCAAAGAAGTGTTTGATAAATATTTCTGCAACAAAATTTTAAGAGTATTTGGCAAAGTTGCCGTCATTATATAAAATGTAGCAATAAAACTTTCCTCTAAATATTTAATAGTTGACATTACCAAACCCAGTGTGTAGGGTTCATAAAGATGTATCTCATCAATTATCACTTTTGCATTCGTATGCTGGAAGGTTTTTAGTTCCCAGTAGCCAAGATTAAAACCTTGTGCAAGAATTTGGTCAACAGTTGAAACATTTACATTTCTGAAAAAAGTTTTGTCGAGTAAATAGTCTTTTTTATCATAAGAATCATCTAATTCTTTTCTAAGGTAAAAAGCGGACGAATGAACAACGGCTGTTTGTTTTTCACCAAAATAGGATTTAAGTCGTTGATAAATTGCATTTGATGTAACCTTAGTTGGCAAGAGGTAAATTATTTTGGCATAATCTTTTTTGTTTTTAGACCACAAAAGTGCTGCTTCTGTTTTTCCGCTTCCTGTAGGTGCGACAGCAATTACATTGCCATGAATATCCGACTCTTCCTGAAACTTACGTAATTTTATGATGTCCAATAATTTTTGCCCTTCCTTTAGTCTTTCTCTATTGAGTTTATCAAGAATCTTTATTCTCAAATAGTTCGTGTCAAATGACAAATTATCAGGTAAAGAATTATTGCCAGATGCCAACCAGTCGGATATTTGTAGGATTGCTTTATATTTAATATATTTGTTTCTTTCTGTACTTTCTAATTTTTTCAATAATGGAATAATTCGATTTTTATAGTCACTAAATAACTTTTGGTAACTGTTTTCCAGATAATTTATAGCAATATCTGAAACCAAATAGTTGATATTATCCTTTTTAAATATTTCGTCATTAGCCCATACAATAAAATCTCGAATAAATTTTGGATTGATATCAAGTTTTGCCGTAGTTTCTTTTGAAAATAAATCCAAATTCAAGGGCTTGTGATGACTTAAAATCGCAAATAAACTTGTTGGATAGGATTTGTAGTAATCATAATTGTTTGCAGCCAAAAATATTCCCGATATAAACTCGTGCCTGATGTAATTATCGTAGTTTTTAACTTTTCCGTGTATTACATCCTGAAAATTATTTGTAATTTTTCCAAAGTCGTGAAATACAACACTTATCAAAGATTTCTGCCAAAAATCTTCATCAGGAACCTCCGGTTTATACCTGTTTTTTACTTGCTTCCAGATGTTGTAAACTTTAGTAATGTGTCTTGGTAAAGTTTCCCGTGGATTGCTTTTAGCAAGTATTTCTTTAAACATCATAATTTACAAATTGGGATTGAGATATTTCCATATTCAACGCATTCAATATCATAATTCAATTTAATTTCTTTTGTTATTATAGAGAATGTCGAAACATTCGAAACAGACCTTATACCGTAATCTTCAGAATAATTGAACCTTGTAGGTAAATCGTAAACTACAGGTTCTGCAGTTTGATAGATTGAAAACTCTAAAGATTTGTTGGGATTACTTAAAACATTATCAATCACATCACCTTCTATCACACAGTTATTAAAAGTTCGTTTTTTATTTACTACTTCTGTCCTGTAAATCTTTTTAATAAAAGCAAGAGAATCGCTATTACCTACTGTTAAAGCAAATTTTGGGTTGTCAAAAGCCGTATTTAATTGATTTAAAGCATTTTGATTGTTTGAGCCGAAACAAACAACAAAACGGTTAGAAAAAAGAATTTCTCTGGTTATAACACTTCCTCCGAAATCCGGGTGGTGGTTATATAATTTAGCACCTTTGACTTCGTTAGTATATTTCCAAATGTCTTTAGCTTTGCCAAAAGAGAAACCGTAAACTCCAAAACAAAATTCACTTTTTTCAAAAAATTCCTGGGCTGCTTTTGGAGTTAGTCCCATCGCCGCCCCCGCCAAACCTATTAAGGTTGTCGGGGGTGGTAACGGCAAGGTTTTGTGAAAATTTTGAAATTCCGGATTGCGAAATGATGCTGTATTAGTCAAAATTTCAATAATTAAAAATTTCATAACAATTACTTAATTTTATAGTAATCTTTTACCCAATTTTCTATTTCTTCAAATCCTTCTTGTAAACTTTTAACGCCTTCTCCTTTTTCAAAAACAGCTTCTTGAACAGCAAAAACCGATTTTTCAATGTACTTGCTGTAATCTTCGAGAACAGTTTTTAGTTTGTCATAATTAACCTGCCCTTTTGCAGTTAAATCAACCGCTTCCAAAAAAACAGGATTTTTTGATTTCATATAGGCAGCAGCAATAAACTTAGGCGAAATATCTGCAAGAAATCTGGATTGACGTCCAGAACTCCACATGGTCCTAAAAGCATCAATAAAATTAATTACCCTTTTTGCTTTTTCTTTATTGTCAACTAAATCAATTTCTTCAAGTTCCCTTGTTTTTTTATCTTTAATTCTTGTTTCTTTACCAACCCTGTCAAGTTCGATTAAAATAGACCCCCGATAAACGCCGGAATGAATTTCGGTTTCAAAAATATTTGGATCTAATCCGATTTTCTTACCCATAAAATTAGTGGCAAAATCAAGATCGCCTTTATACGTAGCAAGGGCTACCAATGCTTCAACTCTTACAGGAGATGTACGTGTATTGGAAGTTCCAGCTTCTCCATCGGAACCGGCTTTGGCATCCATATAACCAAACAAATCGTCGTCGATGTATTTTATGGGATCCATTGCAGTTTTAGGGGCTCCTTTTGCTGTGCTGGATACATCAATTGGTGATAAAGTATATCCCAGTTCTTCGATTTTATCCCTCAGTGCCCGTCTTATAGCCTGCGACGAAACATAGGGTAATTCGCTACCATTATCCAATGTAACTTTTTTTATAGGATTAATGTTGTCAACCTCTTTGTCGCTTCCGTTTAAACTGGCAAGCGAAACTTTACTTAAATAGGTAATTGTAATGCTATTTGTTTTCATATTTCTAAAATTTAATTGTTATTATTTTTCAAAACAGAATTGAGTTGATTTAATGCCCCAATCAATGAAAACTGTTTGATGAGCATAAAATTCTCTTCATTAATATTTTCAAGAATTTCATTGCTTACTGAAATGCCGTATTTATTGGCAATCCGGTACAGATTATCAAGAAATTGCTGTAGTGTTCTAGATTTATGCAATCCGATTATGTATTTTCTTCCGTTTTTCGCTTTTGTTTTTTTGTCTTCATCATCACCAAAATTAATAATACCCTGACCAATACTTTTACCTAGATTGATCGCTTTTTTTTGTAGTTCTTTATCCATTTTATTGTTTTTTAAGGTTTGTTCATAAATTATTAAGAAGTTAAGAATGGTCTTATAATTTCGATATCCTGTATTAAATCCGTTGATTTTATGATTATAACTATCATAAAATAATTTTTCTATTTGATTTACGATGGATTTACCTTTTAATACGTTAGAAAATATTTCCGAACGAATAATTCTTTCTAAACGCCTAGCTTTATTAAAATCCTTTGTATTTGACGAAGATGGCGTTCTTAATTTTAATCCATACCACAAATCTTTTATTAGTATTTTTTCTTCGCCTTGTTCTAGATTATATATTAACCGAAAAATATATTTTACATTGTTAAATTCTTCATACTCATTGGGTCGCAAAGTGGAAGCAAATTTATCGGCTTTGAAAGAAATTATTGAAATTGGAATTTTTTCAAGTGGATGGTTTCTAAACGGGTCAACAATGTTTGTGCTTGCATTTTTATTGTTGAAAATTTCTTCTTCAAAATGCCGTTTATAAAAAGTGTAAAGCATTAAAAATGATACTTCGGAAGTAAAAAAAGTATCATCAGAACTTTTAACCCTATACTTCTCCTCATCATTTCTTGTATATATAAAATCGTAAAAATTAAAATTGGAAGAATAAGGCAAAGGGTGCTGTGTCTCTAATTCATTTTTGGATTTGTAAAGTGCCGGATTACAAAGTGTATCAATATTTGGCAAATTGTTTGAGTTAAAAAAATGGCAAATTAGGGTATCATATCCATTTTTGTATGTATAAAAGACTAAAGCAGGTGAAAATCTGATTAAATAAAGTGCTTTCCAGCTTATTTTCTTTTCGGAACTTTGTAAATATGAATTAAAATTTGAAATACCAGAAACAAATGGCGATATATTTTTACCTTCAACTAATTGTTTGAACCCATCGTTTAATATTGGGCATATTTTATTTCCTGGTTTCAAGTAATTTTCATTTACCAGTAATCGGGTTATTTTGGTGTAAGGCTCATTGAAGTATAATTTACTTCGTAATTTTATACCTTTGCATTCAAAATGATTTTTAAACTTATTTGCTAATTTATTATCACTTTTTTCTAATTTTTTTATAGTTGTTGTGTTGCTTTCATGGCGTGTAATACCTTGAGCATTATTTGTGAATAATTGAGTTAATCCATATGTGTTCATTTTTGGAAAAGAAATAAACTTTTCTGATTTAATTTCATAATAAAAATTTGCATTTTCATTTTTTGCATCTTCTATCTGTTTTTTTGTTGCAGTATTATAAATTTCTTTACCCATAAAGTAATAAACATCCTCTAAAAGCAAAAGAAGTTGATCACACTCAACAGTCAATTTGTTTTTTCCCAGATTATTTTTTACACCGGTATATTTATTCTGTTCCTGACTCATAAATTTTTCAATATACCTGTGCAATGCAACAATGCCTGCATTGACAAAAATGTTATTAGTTTGTTTAAACTCTATCAAGTTCATTCTATAAATTTACTGATATTTAATTATTAATAGTCAACGTCAACTATAAATTAATAAAATTCCAAAGATACATATTCTCCACGTACAAATTCACTTCTTCCAAGTCTTTCTTCATCTCCAATTGCCATTCTCCAATGGCTGCGATTGCTCTGTCTTGCATAAATGTCTTTTTGAGGGTAAATATACGAAATAATCGATTAATAATCAAAAAGATTTAGCTTTTATTTGATGAAATTGATGCTATTATGGATAATTGTAGCTTCACACATAAAAAAAGTGTGTAAGAGCAACTTGGATGACCAAGGTTCTTACACACTCCTGATTAATGAGGATCGAATTCAGTTCGTCAAATCACAGCTTTCAAACTAATATTTATTCATTATTGAATTTGTTTATGATTTTTTTCATTTGTTTGCCGGCAGCTTCTCGTCCTCCCAAGCCGAATGAAAGTGCTATGGTGACGGCTATTGTACCCAAAGTGATACCAAATGCCAAATTGACTATATCGTCTGCCAAGCCCATTGTCCTTAGACCAATAGCAAGAAATACCGCGATTACTGAAACCTTAATTATGGTAGCAACAAATTTATTACCGGTTCCTTTTGCAAAACTGTTTGAAGCAATATTTGCAACCCAATTACCAAGTGCCAATATCACAAGCCCGAGTAGTATCTTGCTTGAAAATGCGATTACGGTATTAAGTATGCCGGTCAATTGAGTGAACTCCAATTTCTCAACAGCGGTCATTATTCCGAATATGACTATGAAGAAATAAACGATATTTCCTGCTATTTTTGAAAAGTTAGTTTTATTTGAAATGTAACCGAGGTTTGCACTTTGCAATACTTTATTTATCTTAAATCCATCCAATAATTCTCTTATAAAGCCACTTAAAAACTTACCACCGATTACAAAGAAAGTGATGATTACCAATGCCATTATTATTCTTGGAATCGCATTGAAAAACTCGCTAAGCATAGCTGTTGCAGGTTTTGAAATCGCATCCATGTTCAAGATATTCAAAGCTGAAATCAACATTGGAATGAATATAAAGATAAAAACAATCTTCTTGAAGATAGATACAATATCTATATTTTGTGATATATTGAGTTTCGGAGCAAATTTTTGAATAGTATCACCGGATAATCCCACCAATTCAGATACTATATTTGCAAGCATATAGCCTATATAAGCTACAAGTCCCGCACCAAAAATATTAGGAAGAAATCCAAGGAACTCATTCAACATATTTTTCAATGGATCCAGTACTCCGCTCAATCCCAATTTCTCAAGTGCAAGCATGAAAACAAAAATCATAATCAGAAAATATGCAAGTTTTCCCAATAGTGATGAAAATACGACTTTATCACTTCTAAGTGCCTTGTCAATTCCTGCCTTATGTGTTAAATTCTTTACAATACTACGTATTATTCCCGCTACAAACCAACCGATAATTAGGATAATGATAGCTGAAATGGGTCCTCCAAATGAACCAAATAAATTGTCAAAAAAAGTTAAAATGTTTTCCATAATAATTGTTTTAAGTTAAATAAACAAATGTCAAAAAGCTTAGAGGTTTTTTTTAAAAGGAAAATTGCTTATTCGACAAATGTGTTTTAATTGAAGCCTCTATAATTTATACGCAGTACAACTTATCTTGTCACTTAAATCAATGAAGTTTTTATATTTTTTTGAGAAAATATTAGAAGCTATGGATACGAATTTGGTATTTAATATGTGATGAAAAAAAATATGCTTTATTTTTAAATTATTTTTTTCAGCTTATCACATTATCTTTAATTTTTATTTATTAAAAAATCTAAAGTTTATTATCGCAAATTATTAGCGTGTTAGATATCCATTTTTTTTGTAATGAGAAAAATAATCGCTTTATATATTATAAATATCTTATAATTGATAGGTATTCAATATATTACGAAAATATCATATGGTATGCTTTTTGCTTTTTGTTTATTGTCTTTTAAAAAATTAAAAACCAAAACTCATGCAAGACAGTAAAAGCGAAAGCTTATTTACAGACTTGCGATTTAGACTGGCATTATTATTAACGGGGGCATTGCTCAGTTATATTATTTTTAATTACCCGGGCTAAATCGCAATAAAAAAGAGGGGCGTTGTCCCTCTTTTTTTATACCTGAACCCCCAAAAACAAAAGAGTTTTAGTATAAAAAACTCATTTATATTGCTTAAATTAACAATATAAAGAGTAATTTTGTGTTGTATGATATATTGTCTAACAGGAGTTGAGTCCGGTTTTTTTCTGACTTGGCTTTGATTAAATTTTTTACAATGAAAAAGTATTTATTTTTTATTTCGTTTTTGTTTTTGGCTGTATTATCGATTAATTCATGTTCTGACCCTGTAGATGAATGCGAAGGAGTGGAATGTGGTAACGGACAATGTGAATCGGGTAATTGCAAGTGTGATTATGGTTGGAGTGGAAGCGATTGTAGTTCCAAAAAAATAACACCGTTTATCGGTGATTGGACAGGAGAATTAAAATGTTTGACCAATACTGATACTATCACTATTAGAATTAAAGAAATAGGTAATTCTGTCGATGTATTAAAGATTAATACTGTAGATTTAGTATTTAAAATCGGAAATGTTCCGTTATCTTTTGATAGTTATACTATGAATGCTGTCGTTGATTCGAGCTTCAATTCTTTTGTGATTGATACCTTAGAAATAAAGCAGAATTTCAATGATCAAGAGTTGTTAGTTTTTGTCAGTGGTGATGGTAAGAAAATTGAGGGAGATAAACTCGATTTGAATTTGGATTTCACACTAAAAAATCAAGGTATTGGATTCAAATGTACAGGTGTTTTTGACAAATAAAGTGCAAAGATTCGTGTGATGTTTAAAATGCTAATTATGAAATCCAAAATATTCATATCTTTTCTGCTTTTATTTTTATACATCAATTCTTTTGCTCAATTGCAATACAAAACCGGCAAATTGTACCTATCTCCTTATGCCTCTATTGGTGCATCTGCTATTTTGAATCAAAACAATTTTGGTTTTGGAGAAATGGCATATAAATTTAAGCCGGGAAAAGAAGCAGGTATTTTGTTCGGATATGACAATTATCTAAAAACATCATTCAGATTTGGTGTTATTTATGCTGAGAGAGGTCAAAAATATGGGGATATCTTACTCGACTTACCACATGAAAAAGAAATTACATTGACTTATATTCAAGTGCCTGCTGTTTATAAATATGTATTTGGAAAGACCAAAAATTATGATTATAGCGAATTGTTTAAGTATATTTTTGGAGGTTTACAAATAGGCTATCTTCTCGATGCAGATGTGGTTTGGAAGCGAAATGGAAAAGAAGTTGAATTTTATGATTTTATTTCATATGGACCTTATGAACAGGATAATAAAAATCTGGAAGAAATAAGAGAGAACGGTCCTTTATCAAGTGATTCGGACTTTTTTTCCAAGATTGATTTTAATCTTGTGGGAGGTGGAGGAATACAGTATTTTATCTCAAGAAAAATAATGATTTTTACAGAATTGATTGGGAATATAGGTGTCAGGGATATCAACGCTCCAAAGTGGAGGTTTAGGAACAACAAAAAAGCCTACAATTCTTCTATTAATCTGTTTGCCGGATTGAGACTGGGTATCAGTTACTATCCTTGATAACAAATTGGACTAAATCACTTGTTTGAAGATTGGATTCAAGCACAATAGTTTTTTTCTTACCTTTGTATCTATAGTTTATTCCAATAGTATTGGGTGGTCTTCTGCCTACATTTACAGCATGTAGAACCATGTAGTTTTTACCCTTTTTATTAAGTTTTAGTTTTATTTTTTTGGGTTTTGTTTCAAGAGACAGATTCTTATAAATCCAGTCACCGTTGAAATTGATTGATACTATATCTCCGTCTTGTATTTTATAATCAAATAATTCCAAATCTACTTCATCACCATCTACTTCAATGGTATGAATTGTAGAATATTTTGTCAATCTGCCATCCAAGTCTTTCGGGATAGAATTGATGTTATTTATAGAAGCTTTGATCCATTCCACTTTTTTTATTTTTTTCTTTGGTCTGATTACTTTAAAATAATGAGGAAGCTCAAATCTCTTTAGAATATTGATATTATTGCATTTCAACAAGTCGTTAAAATGCAGTATATATCCGTTGCCATATCTGTTGTATTTGTCGATTACTTTTACATTATAGTAATAATAATGCTTACCGTAAAGTTTGTATTCAGCAGCAACTTTTGGAGATAGTTCAATCTCACGGGTAGTAGATAAAATGGCGTCAATAGAAGATAAAATCTTCGAATTTAACTCTATGCATCTTTTATTTTTAATGAAACTATTATTTTTTTTATAAACTGTATATATTTTGTTCAGAAGTCCGTTTTCCATTTTGATTTTAGCTCTATTCTTCACCCTTAGTGCTTTTAGTAAATCAATGGATTTATTGTATAATGATATAAATTGTCTTTCTCTTTTATCCTTTAAATTGTCGGGATAAATAAGGTTCAATTCATTTTCCAAATTCAATAAATACGCATAATACAAGTCAAATAAATCTACTGCTCTATCCAATTCCTTGTAAATTACTTCAAGGTTTTCTTCTATAGACAAATCCTTGGAAGATATCAAATCGGCAATCTTAAAGCGGATATTATTTATTTGGTTGATGGTTTTGAATATATTTTTTGCTATTGGAAACAACTTTTTGTGATTTTCTATCCCGATAGTCTTATTGTCGTTTTTGATTTTGGCATACCATTCATAAGGAGTCACTTGATAAAACCAATGATCTTCATCTTTAAAGAGATTACGGGGCAAATCCCTGTTGCTGATATTGTTTATTTTATATCCCGGAAGATCTACATACTTGTTGACTTCCTGATTGTAATTTTCCAAAAGCCTATGAACAATCAGCAGCCCGTGCGTGGATTCATTGGTAAAATCCACATAATTATTGAGAGCCTCCAGCATCGCCTTGTCTTGAGCACTAATATTAGCTATTGACCAAAAGAATAATAAAAATAAAATTATATTTTTCAAAAAAAATGATTTTAAATTTAAGAAAATACAAAGTTACCACTATTCAATAACAATGGAGTATATATTATTGTTTTTTTGATTGATATTAACAAATCCCTAATACCAAATCAACGTCTTGAAATACATCTTTTTTGACAATACATGATGAAATGTCACTAAAAAATTTACCTTTGCGCTTTTTAGTTTTAAAATCACAATTTTATGTTGGGGAAAATCAAAATGGCTTTGCTGACCTTAATCTTTACTTTTGCTGTCACAAAAAACTATGGACAGCTATATAAAGTGATGATGGATGATAATAGCTACAATTTTTATGATGTAGTGAAGGAAGCAGAAAAATATTTTGCTACGCATGATAAGGGGAGGGGCTCAGGATATAAAGGATATATCAGGTGGAAAGAAGAGAATGAAGACAAATATTTTCCTTCCGGTAGAAGAGACAATATTGATCCGTTTTTTGCAGTAAATGCTTATAAGACATTTGTCAGAAATAATCCTCAAAGAATATCGAGACGTAACAGTAACGGGTGGAAAGAAATAGGTCCATCCAGAGTTGATAGTATCACATCAAATTATAATGCAGGTCTAGGACGAATAGAGGACTTTTACGTTGATCCCACAGATTCTAACAAGATATACTTAGGATCCAGGTCCGGAGGTTTTTGGCGATCTGTAGATGGTGGAGCAAGCTGGGAGGTGACCACAGATTTTTTATTAGCTACTGGAGTTAATACTATTGCTGTATCACCAACAAATCCGGACTCGGTTTTGATTAATTTGAAGAATGCAAAAAACGATTATTCTCATGGTATTTATAGGTCTATAGATGGTGGTTTGACTTGGACTTTATCCAATTTTAATCCTACAAATGTCGGCTATGGAGGCTTAGGAAGTGATTTTAAAATACGAATGATAAAATATCACCCAAGAGTACCTGATTTGATTTTTATCGGAACAAACAAAGGGATTTTTCGATCTGTTGATAATCTATCGACATGGACTAGGTTATACAGTTCTGGCGATATCACTGAAATAGAATTTCATCCTGCTAATGACAGTATAATATATATATATGATGGGGCCTATTCATCAGGACATAATAATGTGGTTTTGCGGTCATTGGATCAGGGTTTGTCTTATTCTCCATCAAATACTGTTGTTGGTAATAACAATACTACTTCCGTTTATTTTGCGGTAAGTCCACTTTGTAAGGACTGTCTGTATTGGGCATCAAAAAATGGGGTATGGATATCTAAAGATACTGCAAAAACCTTTACTTTTCGAGGTAATTCTACTCAAGCTTGTAAAGGTTTTGCAATAAATAGAACAGATACATCTAAGATGATTTATGGATATGTAGATATTGATAGGAGTATTGATGGAGGTAGAACATGGATTAATGCTACAAAGTGGTCTTTAGGAAGTACAAACGGCGCAGGTAACGGAAATCAAGCCAGTTTTGAAACAAGTACAAATTATGTCCATGCAGATTTGAGAAGAGCAAAGTTTATAGATGGTACTTTTTATGTTGGTACAGATGGATTTTTATCAAAAAGTACGGACAATGGAGTGCATTGGACAATATTGAGCCAAGGCGTGGCTACTCGTGAGAATTATACATTGGGATTAAGCCAGTCCAATTCCTTTAGAAGTATATCCGGATCGCAAGATAATGGGACAAGCATAAAACACAGAAGTACTTGGCTAGAGTTTTACGGAGCTGACGGAACAGACTGTTTAATTCATCCGTTAAATGATAATTGGATGATAGCTAGCGTACAGAGAGGAACCAGGAAAAGAACATTAGATGGTGGACAAACACTAACCGGAGTAAATCCAAGTGGGGCTGAGCCCGGTTCTTTTTTAGCACCTATCTTTTGTGACCCTAATGATCATATGAGCATTTATGATTTTAGAAGACATATATATAAGAGTACAGATTTTGCATCTACTTACGATTCCATAGGATCTCCCTCCGGTTTTTACGGAGCGATAAGACGTGCAGCAATAGCGGAAAATAACTCTAAAATTATAGTAGTTTCTTACTATGCAAATATAGAAAAATCCATTGATGGTGGAGTTAGTTTTAAAGATATCCGAAAGAATAATTTGCCTTATAGTTCAATAAAAGATATTGCTTTTGACCCGAATGACGATGATACTTTTATAATCGTTTATGCAAGTTATGAAAATGACGGAAAAAAGGTTTTTAAGACAACAGATGGTGGTGATACATGGATTAATATAACTAATAACTTGGGCAATATACCTGTTTATTCTGTAGCAATTGACCATACAAGTGCTTCCAATATATATATAGGTACTGAATTAGGCGTTTACACAAAACCTATGGACAGCAATAATTGGGTTTTATACAACGAGGATTTACCTAATTGTGCCATACAGGATTTAGAAATTAACTATGGAACCAATACTATAAAGGCAGCTACTTGGGGAAGAGGAATGTGGGAGTGTGCACTGGTGGATAGAAATGATTTTCCGCAGATTCTAAAAACAGAAATTAATGACTTACCGACCTTTGAATTGCCGAAAGAGGGATTTCCCCAATACGTCACTTCGGTTGTCAAGTATGACAATCAGCTTTCCGGCGTTTATGTGAAATGGTCTGAAGGATCTCCTACTTTTGATAATATCATAGTGATGAAAAATGCCTTTGATAGCATTTGGATATCGGATCAGCCATTGGATTTATTAGCAGGGGATACAGTGTATTTCAAAGTATATGCAGTCGGTATTGCCGGTGATACTTCTGAGACTTACAAATTCAATTATAAGGTAAAGGCAGGTTTTGATACCAATTTCTGTATGGATTTAGTAAGTGGTAGTGATGATGTGGAAGAAAAAAATGGTTCGGTTAATAATTACAGCAGTGACTTGGAATTATGTTATGATGGAGCCCCCCAGTACATTGGAATTCGATTTGTAAACATTCAAATTCCTAAAAACAGTATCATTGATTCGGCTTATCTTGAATTTATGGCAGATGAATCCGATAATGGGGATGTTGTAGTCAATATTGCAGCCTATGACATAGCAGATGCTCCTGAATGGGGTGGTGGAAATTATGTCTCCACTCGTCCTCAGACAGATGCTAAAGTGATATGGAATTTTGATTCTGATGATGCTTGGATAGGTGGAGTAACAGTAGATCAAACCCCGAATCTTAAAGATATAGTTCAGGAGATAATTGATATTCCTGATTGGAAACCGGGAAATAACATGTCCTTTATTTTGTATGGAGACGGGGTTGATACAGATAAGCGTGTAGCAGAATCAAAGAATGGAAGTCAAAGTCCTAAATTGTGTGTAGAATTTAGTCTCCCCCAAACCGATTGCTCTATAGTGACTAATACTTACAATGCAGGTCCGGGTTCGTTGAGGTTTGCCTTGAATTGTGTATCTGAAGGAGATACTATTCGTTTTAGTCCTGATATCTTTAATGATACCATTGTTGTATTGCACGAATCACTCCGTATTGATAAATCAATATTTATAGAAAGCAATGCTAATGAGGGTATCGTTATTCGCTTAGGGGATAAATCAAAAACTGTCAATTCTGTTTTTGATATTGAAATTAATGGAAATCCTGTTGGTTTTACAGGCTTTACCATCATGGGTGCTGATGGACCTAATGGATCAGCTATTCTTAATAGTGGTAATTTGACCCTAAAGAACATGATGATATCGAAAGCAGGAAAACCCAATATAGTTTCTACTATTAAAAACTATGGTGGAGGTACAATCAGTATAGTCCAAAATGCTTCGATTGATTAGTGGTAATAAGAAAATAGATAGTTTTTTCGAAAACCGTTTTATATTACTTCTCCCAAAGGAGTAGAGAATCACAATTTTGTATTTTTACTTACTCTATTACATCAAGGGTTTTACCGGAATTGATTATCATTTTTGCATTTTGCTTTAAAAATAAACTTTTTACCTGTCTATTGTCATATACTTTTGGGTAATGCTTGTAATATTCAGGTTTTGGAATAGTGACCTGTGTATTGATATCAGGGACTTGACCGCTTGACCAATTGCCCGCTATATTCCAATACCGGCTTATATTTCCATTCCAGTAAATACCGTATTCATAAGCGCCGATATCCGTATTTTTCAATAAAGGTATAGGTTTGCCATCTAAATCTTTATCAGATAATGCATCACTACCTGCATCGATACAAGGTGAATTTGCATTAAGATGAAAATCATCATTTGCTTCATCAACAAATTGAGGATTGCCGGCAAAATTATTCAATATGATATATCCATCTACACCATTTTGAGAATTAAAGCCGGCAACATCATACAATGTACCTCTAAATTTACAAGTTTGGTTTGTAGTCGAACTGAATATTAAATTATTCAAAAACGAATTGTCATAAGTTGAATCGTATTCATTGACATTGACATCAATGCTTATTCCATTGACCGTCGTGCCACAATTGTATATGATATTATTCCTTATGATATTGTCAAAAACACCGTAATCATTGTTGCCTGAGATTTCTATCCCAACTCCTTCGGTATTCAAAATGACATTGTTTTCATAAATATTATTTTTTGTTTCTGTGTTTGAATAGGCTGCAATATTAAACCCAACCCCATTCTCATTTATTAAAAGCGGTGTGTTTCTTACCAAATCTACAATATTGTGATGATAATGGTTATTATAACCATTTATTTGACTTTGTATCGAGGTATTTACTAATTGATTGTTGTATATCTCATTGTCATGCGCATCATCTACTCCCAATCTGCCACCGTAGCAAATATCGGGTGAGGTCATATAATTATCGTGAATATTAAGATTGTAAACCTTTACATTTACTCCGCCGTCAAGGCTGATGCTTGCATGACCCCAGTTTTTGAAATAACAATCCTTCAGTTCACCGCTTACACAAGCCTGATACCTGATTCCATCTCCGCATCCTCTCTCTGAACTACCGGGATATGTGCCTGCCATCGAATAGTCAAGAGTAAAAAAGGAATCAAAATTGCAGTTTGTTATTTTAATATTAGCAGGGTATTCCGATGGCGTATTGGAATCCGTATTTATTACTATTCCACCATCTGAATATTTCCCGATATTCATACTGTCAAGAGTGATATTTTTAGAGTTTGTATTGATGTAAAATGCTGTCCATCCTCCTTGCAAATCCAAATCACGAATTGTGATATTCTCTGCATCGCCGGATATCATAGGGAAGTCGGTTGCATATTTTATTTCCGTAACTCCATTTGGGTTGATGGTTGAGTATAAATACAAATCATTTGTAGCATCATCATATCGCCAAAAGAAGTTGACCCCATCCAGTTCGCTTTGGATATTTGCTCTCAATTTTTCCGTTCCATCTATCAAAACGCGTTGCGGATGATCTGCCGGAGGATTGGTCGCTTTCCAGATATTGTTTCCGGTATCAGTCCAATTGTGGCTTTGGATTACAACGGAATTGAATACAGGTTTTGCTCCCGAATCATAAGCTCCGAATACAATGTCGTTTAACGGCGAACCTGAAATATTTTCTATATAAAGCCTGTCTTCGTCCCAGACTTCACCTCTTTTGAACAGGATAGAATCCCCTGCTATGAAATTGTTCATTTCATCATTTACTTTGGTGATCGTCTTCCATGCTGTAGAGGGACTTGTGCCTTGATTGGCATCATTGCCCGAAGTGAAATCTACATAATAATTCACACCGCGAGCCTTTTCAATATCTTTTTGGTCCAGAGCAAAATTGTATATTTTGACTTCATCGATACTACCGTTAAAAGAGAGAGTGGTGGTGTTTTGAGCCCCGATAAATATTTTGTTAAATGAAGTGCCGATGACACCGTTTGCCTGTTCGCTTGCCACTTCCGCTGCATTGATATACAGCTTGGAAATTCTTCCGTCGTAAGTGAATGCCACGTGCGTCCATTCATCTATTGGGATCGCATCACCAATAGCGGCTTGAATCCATCCGGCTGTGTAGGTGGTATCGCTCGTATGGGGAGCATAAAATTGCAATTGTCCTGAATTATTGACTCCAAACCTCCAATCATCTCCACGTCCTATTATCACTTGTTCCGGTTCATTGGCATTAGTTCCATCCCATTTTATCCAAGCGGATAATGTGATGTTCATCTGAATATTCAAATTGTTTGAGGTATCTATTTGGATGTATTTATCATCAGGAGAGAAATCCAAAGCCTCATTTACTTTTCCTTGAATTGATGCAGGAGCGTTTACAATGCTTCCATCATTGCCGAAATACGAAAGGTCAGCAATCGTTGTGCCGGCAATATCGGTATTGTCCATAGTCCAATAACCCATTTCTTTTCTGTTGATAAATTCATTGTTTGAGATTATTTGTGGAGGCGTTCCTACCCAAGTATTATTTGACACAAATCCTGCTACAGTATTGCCGTGTCCATAATTGTCGTGCAAATGATTATTTCCGCCTGAGTTGTACATAAAGTGTACCAAATGAGAACCCGGTGGCATTGGATTATCGTAAAAATAATTATTATAAACGTCATTATTCTCTCCGTGTTGATTGGCGTGAAAATATATAATGCCATCTCTTGTTTGATCAGAGTGCAAGTGTTGATGATCTTGATTAACAAAGATGTTATGGTGGATTTTATTGTTTTTACTACCTACCAAAATACCATTGTTTTCAAAGATATTGTTTTTTATCGTAGAAAATCCTGAACCATCAATTTTATAAATAAGTTCAATTCCATACCTGACATTATTTTTAAATTTACAGCCTTCTATTGTCATATTTTTATATCCGGTTGCTGAGCTGTAATCAGGTTCAAAGTCAATTCCGGATTGAGGGTCTGTGCCATTGGCATTGTTAAATTCGCAACCGATAATCTTAAAATTTTCACCTGATATGACGCTCATATTGTTTCTAAATGCATTTTCTAGTTTGCAATTGTGCATCTCGAAATCTGTCATCTGTGTTTCACCATAGTTTTCGTGCACTACAATATAAACATTGTCCATCGGAGAATTTATAAGATTAATATTTTTCAATCTGGTACCGTCACATGCGCCGTCAATAAACATCACGGAAGTTCCCGATGTCTCAACGGTAGGATTTCTTGTATCGCGATTTCCGTCTATAGTCAAATTTTCGATTGTTATATTTTTGGATTGACTCAATCTTATGCCCCAGTGATCCCAATACAGAATAGTACCGTCTTGTACTTTGATTATTGCTTTTTCAGTCCCGGTAGAGGTAACCAAATAATCGTGAGTGTCAGGGAATGTGTTAAAGGTCAATCCCTGAGAGATAATATACGTTTTCCCGGAGGTGAAATATAGTGTTCCACCTGTACCTCGCAAATCCCAAATTGCATTTTGGATTGCGGTATAATCGTCGGTAATCCCATCCCCAACTGCTCCATAATCATCAACATAGTAGGTTTGGGAGAATAAAAAATTAGACATAAAAATAAATGCCAATACAGATGTAAAACGATTCATATTGATAGTATTTGTGTTGTTTAATATATTTCAAAGATAAAAAAATCATCATTGATATTCCAAAGATGCAATAATTTTAACTTTTGCTGCATGAAAATCCTCTCTAATTAGTGTCTGCACTAAAACAGGCAATTTTTTAAATTCAGATAATTATTACTCATATTTTGATTTTTTTGCAATGATTTGATGCCATTGTATCAATCACTTGTGAAAAAGGCAAAAGATGACAATAAGAATCAATTTAAAATTTGATGTGTTTTCTTGCAGACACTAACTTATTAGAATTTTTATATCTTTTTACTAAAAAAGACGAAAATCGCGCATCGAATTCCAAATTTTGGCGTAAATATGTGCATTCAATGTCAGATATTACGCCAAAATATGAAAAATAGAATATTAAAGGATAAGTTAATTAAGCAAAATAGTTCTCCTTTGGGTAGAATTATAGTGTTAACAGGAGCGAGGCAAACCGGTAAAACTACCCTGGCACAAAAATAAACTAAAAAGACTGGTTAAAACTCCAAAACTGCATTATTTAGATCCAGGAATTCAACGTGCAATTCTAAAGAAAAGAGGGGAAATGTCCGGAAATGAATTTGAGAGTGCAATAGCTGCTGAGATATACAAGCAACTCAAAGCAATAGGTTTTAACGGCTCGCTTTATCACTTACGAACGCATGATGGGAAAGAAATAGATATATTATTGGAAACGGAAAACGGTTATATCCCGATAGAGATAAAGATGACTGCAAATGTGACACGTAAAGATGCAAAACATTTGTTCAAGCTTGATGAAATATTGGATAAACCTGTAATTAAAAGTTTCGTTTTGAGCAATGATCATGATATCAAGACTTTTGGTGATAGTATCATAGCTATGCCGGCTGCGATGTTCTTGAGTTAAGTGATATAGTTATTTATAATTAATAAAAATAATAATAATATGTTTTGTATTAGTTTACAATTTGTAAATAATAAGTAATTTTGGCACTGTTTTTTTAATGGTTGCTTCGAAAGGCTTTATTTTTCAAAGTAGCTTTTATTTATTAATTTTTTATAAAATAAAAATTTTAAACAGATGAAAGTAAGATTTTTAATTCTAGTATTATTTATAGGAAGTCAAATGTTTGGACAATTAGCAGATGATGGTGATTTCCCTGAAAAGTATAGATCTGTATTTGTTGGATTTGGACCAAGAACGCTGAATACGACCCCGGGTACGATTAAAACAGTTTATACTGATGAATCTCCATCAATGGATCATTTGGAAACCCAGATTGAGATATTGGATAAATACAAAAAATGGGGATTTCAAGCAGGATATAAGTGGGGGCGATATAAAGGATTATCACATTCGATTTTGTTTGATATCTCTATGGGTAAAAATAGAGGAGGCGTTTTTACATATTCATTAGGATACAATTATCCCGTAAAAATCAATACAAAAGCACTAATAATAAGAGCTGCATTATTTGGTGGCTTTGGTAATTTTGGTTTTGATATAGGACAGTTGGAAAACAATGCAGGATATATCGAAATAAATGGCAATAAATATTATGACAAACAACTTGATGTTTCTTTAAGTTCTCAAGTGTTTTTATATGGACCAGAGCTTGATTTGATGTTTGAGCTATCAGACCATTTTGAAGTATTTGCTAGTTTTATTTATGATATTGCGAGTAAAAACTCAAGACCTAAAATTAATTTTGTAACCACTGAAAAAGAAGATCAAGATACAGCTTCAATTGATTTAGGTGGTGATAATCCAAAAGTTACTTACAATGGCAAAGAGCTAACTTCTTTACCTTATGAGATTTCAGGGTTAAGATTGACTTTTGGTGTTTCCTATGTGTGGAATTATTATTAGTTTTTATAAATAGACTTATTTGATTATTATAACAAGCTTTAACTCACGGTGACTGTATTCACGCAGACACAATTAAGCAATTAAATTACTTTTACAATGAGAAAATACTATTTTTTACTTACCCTTTTATTGTGTATCAATTCTATTTATGCTCAAGATAAGCTAAATGTAGATGTTTTAATCCATTCAAATAAAAATAATATCGAATTTCCTTTAAATGATTATGTGCCAGAATTTATTCAAAACAAAGGGGAAGAAGATTGTATTAAATACAATTTGATAAATTCATTGCAAGAAGGTAATAGCGATTTTATTGTTGAGCTTTGGGAATCTGATGAATACTTAAATAGTTTTATTTTTAGAGAAATAAGATATAAAGAAAAGACAAATAAAGATGGGGAGAAGTACAAATCAAGTTATATTGCAGCGGGTATCAGAGTTAAGGCAGATATCAATGTCTTTGTGAGGATGATAGAGAGGAAAACAACTGCTATTATTGACCTTTTTAAAGTAGATGGGGATGTAAGCAGGGAAATAGCTTCAAAAGAAGTAAAAAATAAATGGAGAAAGAAACGTAGTAATAAAGCGTTGGAAGAAATGGTATTGGCAGTTTATGATAAAGAAATATCAAAAAGAAGAGAGAGTATAAGAAGTGATTTTGCTAAAAGAGTTACTTTGAGTATGGATAAAATGGTGGCTAAAATTTTATTGCCTCCAACTAAGATTACTAAAATTAAAAAATTTAAAAAAAATAAAGCCAAAGAGGTTTATATTAAAGCGTGTCCTGAAAGAAAAGAAGAAGGTGATTTTTGGAGATATCCTGTATGTATAAAAAAAGAAATCGAAGGCTTTGATGTTTTTGAAAGAGTAGGTTCAGCTAACTATGGTACAGAGAAGAAAGGATATTTAAGCGTTGGAAAAGGTAAAAAAGAAATTTTTGCATATTTAAAAGATAATGTTGAGCTTTATCTTGGCAAGCCATTAACTTTATCACAGTTTGCCACTAGTGCGCCAAGAACAAAATAAATCCAATATTAAAACGTTTAAAGAGAATAACCAAAAAACAAAAATTATGAGAGGGAAAGCACCAGCTCTCCCATTAACAGTAAACAAACGCCTTCGCAAGCT
>JALVEE010000245.1 GCA_027008645.1 Saprospiraceae bacterium | reverse complement strand
CTCTTTCAACATACCCAAATCCCCATGAACAGCATCAGCCGCATGCATAAACAAGGCAGGAGTACCGGTAGAATTTAGCGTAGCCACTATTTTTTGTCCTACAAGAGAACTTTTTCCTACACCTGTAACCACAACTCTCCCTGAAATACCATTAATCATATCCACGCATTTGCCAAATTCGTCGTCGATACTATCTTTCAATTTACTCAATGCCTCTTTTTCAATATCGACAACCTCCCTGGCCACTTCTATAGCAATTTGATATTTATTTGAATTATTCATTTAATAATTTTATTTTTGCATACAAATATCGTATTTTTAAACTTTATTTTGTAATAATCTTAGTTTATTTATATTTTTGGTTGAATTGAATAAAAATAGTTTATATTTATTTTTTAAAATATATTTCATATTTTTGAATCGATTTTTATTGAAAATATGTATTTTCTTGAAATTTTTTAACTAACTTTATATTTGAAATAGATTATTTTTTATTATCTTTAGATTATATTTGAAATTTTGCCGGATTTAACCCCAAAATATTACAAGTAGATTATTTTAACTTATATAATTAAATATCTTTATATTTTATGAATGTAGGCATTCAAAAAACATATAGTGATGAAGAATTAAAGGAGGCCCTTTATAAATATTTCGGCTTCGACGGCTTTAAGTCCTTACAGCTAAGTATAATCAAAAGTGTACTTGCCAAAAACGACACATTTGCTATCATGCCTACCGGGGGAGGCAAATCACTGACTTACCAATTGCCGGCAATATTGATGCCCGGCACGGCAATAATAATATCACCCTTGATCGCATTGATGAAAGATCAAGTCGATTCGATAAGGGGTCATAGCAAATCAAATTCCATTGCGCACTTTCTTAATTCTTCTTTATCCAGAACACAAATAAGAGAAGTAAAAGAGGATATCGTCAACGGAAAAACAAAAATGCTTTTCGTAGCGCCTGAAACACTGACGAAAGAGGAAAATATTGAGTTTTTTAAGAAAATCGAACTATCTTTTATCGCCGTTGACGAAGCGCATTGTATCTCTGAGTGGGGGCATGATTTTAGACCTGAATACAGAAGAATAAGGACTATGATCGACCAAATAAATAAGGACATCCCGATTATAGCCCTTACCGCTACTGCTACGGAAAAAGTACGTAACGACATAATTAAGAATTTGGAAATGAAAAATCTTCAGTACTTCATCTCCTCTTTCAACAGATTTAATCTCTACTACGAAATAAAGCCTAAAAAAAATAAAGAACAGGCGATTAATAGCATAGTTAAAATAATAAAATCAATTCCCAATGAATCAGGGATTATCTACGTACAAAGCCGTAAATCTACCGAAGAGATAGCAGAAATGCTACAAGTAAACGGCATAAAAGCGAGTGCATATCACGCCGGATTAGATTCAAAAACACGTACAAAGATACAGGATGATTTCCTTATGGAAGAAATTGATGTCATTTGTGCAACAATTGCCTTTGGTATGGGAATTGACAAACCCGATGTGCGATTTGTTATCCATTTTGATATACCAAAAAGCATTGAAAATTATTATCAGGAGACAGGAAGAGCAGGAAGAGACGGTATGGAAGCAAGATGTATAGCTTTTTACTCTCACAAAGATATATTGAAACTCGAAAAATTCTTAAGAGACAAACCCGTCGCCGAAAGAGAACTAAGTGTTCAATTAATGGATGAAATCATAGCTTACACGGAAACAGGCTCGTGCAGAAGACAATTTTTACTACACTATTTTGGCGAAGATTTTGAAAGTGAAGACTGCAATGAGATGTGTGACAACTGTAGGAATCCTAAAGAAAAAATTGAAGCTAAGGATTATTTTGTCTTATTACTCCAGGTCATCAAAGAACTTCATGAAAAAAATATGATAAAGTCTTTGGTTGACTTCATCACAGGAAGAAATTCCAAAGAGATGAAAGACTACAGATACACCGAACATAAACTTTTCGGTGCAGGAAAAGAAAAAGACGAACAATTCTGGCACTCAATTATCAGACAAGCTATATTGAATAATCTTGTTCAAAAAAGAGTTGAACTATATGGAATTATCAAAATAACTGAAAATGGTAAAGCATATATGAAAAACCCAACATCTATCCAAGTTCCCTTGAACCATGATTACGAGAAAGGTGATGATGACAGCATTGTGAAAATGGGAGGCCAAAGCGGCTCTGCATTGGACGAAGTACTATTCAATCTACTGAAAGATGTCCGCTTGGAGCAAGCAAAAAAATACGATGTCAAACCCTGGGTCATTTTTTCCGACCCTTCACTCCAAGACATGTCCACATTTTATCCTATCAGTATCGAAGATATGTTGAGCATTTCGGGCGTAAACAAGGGAAAAGCTGAAAGGTACGGTAAACCTTTTATAGACCTGATCAAAAAATATGTAGAAGAAAATGAAATCGATAGACCTTCTGATTATCTGGTCAGACAAGTAGCCAATAAATCAAAAACAAAAGTAGCCATTATAAGAAATATCGATCGCAAAATGCCATTTGAGGATATCGCACGCAATATTGATATGGATTATAATGAGTTGTTGGAAGAGATGTATATTATCGTAAATTCCGGCACCAAACTCAATATTGACTATTATATCAATGAAAAAATCGAAGAGAGTATCCAAGAAGAGATCTATGATTATTTTCTCGAAGCTGAATCCGATTCTTTGGAAGACTGCTATGAAGAATTCTATGATGATGACTATATCTATGAAGAGGATATCCAACTGATAAGAATCAAATTCATCTCGGATATGGCCAATTGATTATACACTACACTACTTCTTTAGCATTAATCTTTGACCGGCAATCTCGGAATAAGCTTTGGCACATGTTCCATATAGTCTTTGTACTCTTTGCCGTATTCTTCTATCAATTTTTTCTCCTCAAAATAAATTCCAATCGGCAAATACACGGCTATTATCACACAAGCAATCAGAATATAATTATTGGGAGCAATAAGAAAAAGACCAAGCATCAATGTATAACTGAATGAATATAGCGGATGCCTCACAATCTTATTTATACC
>JALVEE010000244.1 GCA_027008645.1 Saprospiraceae bacterium | reverse complement strand
GATAAAACACTTTCTCGCCGGATTTAAGCCTGTCCAAACCCAGAAACTCTCTAATATTGTAATTCTTAAATGAAATAAAGAATACATAAAATGATATTAGTATCAGTAACCACCCCAATATATTACCGAAAACATTTGGCTGAAAATAATTGTACTTATCTGCCGAGAAATAAACATAAGCTATCGGAAAAAGCAAAAAAACAGAATAACTGACAAAGAAAAGCCTGTAATACCTCTCACTTATTATATGTTTATAAAAATAATTCTTAACTCTTTTGTCAGCTAAGAAACTATGCAAAAACATATAAAGAGACGTTAAAAAAACAAATAGCGCAAACATAAACCTTTATTTATTTGCAACCGCTATTTATCTGACCATACTCCTAACTCATTGCCTGTGGGATCAGTGAAATGAAATCTTCTGCCTCCCGGAAATTCAAATATTTCTTTGGTTATCTCTCCCCCGCTTTTCACTATTTTGCTTTTGGTATATTCCAAATCCTTTGAGTAGATCACTGCCAATGCTCCATTGGTTACTTCACCTTCACTCAATTCAAATCCCCCATAGACTCCACTTTCTGAAAACGAAGCATAACTTGATCCGTAATCTTTAAATTCCCAACCAAATATTTCTGTGTAAAACTCTTTAGTTTTTTCCAAATCATTTGTCTTGAATTCGATATAAGTTATGTGATTACTTCTCATCATTTTTTATTTTAAAGGTTATATTAATTCAAATATTTTCTAATAATCTTTATTAGTGCATCTTTTGGCAATCGTGTTTTGAGATATTGTTTAAAGAGGTTAATCATATCCGAAACCATCGCCTCATTGAACCCCAATTTCAATCCCGCTTTATAGACATGAGCCTCTTCAATCCGGCTAATATTTCCATCGATTCGCATCGAGAAAAGCATATAATACAATATTTCCATCCGTTCCTGTTCATTAGCCGGTGGTATCAAGGCATATGCATTGGGCTTATCAAGCACTTGCTCCATTTCTTCCTGCGAAAGTCCCAGAGTATTACCAACATTGATTAGATATCTGCTTTCCATTTTGTTAAAATTAGAATCAGCGATATTCATTTGGTAAATAAGTGAAAATATTGCTTTATTTCTATCATCCATCACAATCAGATTTTATAGTCCTAATTTTTTCTTAATATCCTTAGGAAGTGCATTTTTATTGATAAAAATATCCATAGTCTTGTATCTGAAATACGGAAATGATGCAAAGAAATATCCATTCAAATCATTGGTATCGCCCCAAGAATTTTTCACAACAAAATACTTCTTGCCGTTTTGGTCTTTCACTATCCCTACAATATGCATTCCGTGATCATCAGTAGTCTCCTTATTGTCAAAAGCTATCTGTCTTTCATGTTGTGACACCCATTTCTCTTCTACCGGTTGCATAAATCCATTAGGTATTTTTTCTCCCTCAATATCAAAAAATTTTTCAGATGACCTTCTGGTTTTCACACTATTTGGTTCTTTCGGGACTATTGCAAGCCCATTTCTATGTGAAAAACCTTTTTCGGAAACATCCGCTCCCCATCCCAAAGTATATCCCTTCATAATCGCACTCTCAGCTATTTTCATCAAATCATCCAATGGAACATTATACACCTGGTGAAAAGACCAGTTGTCAGGCAATTCAAAAACAAATGGTTTATAGAAAGGGTGATGATTAAATGATGTGATCTCAATATAATCATCCATATCCAAGTCCAAATGCTTTGCAAAAGACTTCGGAGTAAATTCTTTGCCATCTACAATAAATTTGAAATCTTCAGTATTTTCGGGCAATTCTCCAAGATATGCATCGACAACAGATTTGAATCCTTTTTGCCAAGAAGATGTCAATTTACCCCCTTGAGGTTTTTTTACAATTGCCTCCAACATAGCCTTCAATTGAGCTACCATCTCTGAGTGATTGTGCTTATCAGACCCGTATTGCAATCCCGAATAAACGCTTTCCGGAACTATTCCATAATTCTTAATTACATAGGGAATATCGTGAAATTCTCCACCTTCGCCAAAATTAAAATGACCATCCATTCTGACATAATTTATAGCCTTTGGCAAATACGCATTTCTAGCGATATACATCTCCGACAGATTGTAATGTCCCCTACCCTTCCTCAATATCTCCGCTTCCATAAACGACAGTGATGAGAAACTCCAACAAGTACCGGTTCGATTTTGGTTTTGGACAGGATTCACATCCAAATGCTTAACTTCCGTAAACTTGTAATCACTCCCTTTTTTATTGACCAAAGCTTGACCAAAAGCGATATTTGAAATAAAGAAAAGTATCGCGAATTTGAATATTATATTCATCATTCAGTTATTTTAATTTTATTAATGAGCCCAAAATTAGGAAAATTATAGGATTTGTACATTTATTTTATGTACTTTTGCAAAAAATTTAATTGTAATGAAGCCTTCTTCCGGGAAAATATTGTTCTTTTTGTTTTTATTATCAATTGGTTTTGTAGGTGAATCCTGCTTCAAAAAAGGATATGGTTGCCCCGGGGAAATATCAGTAATGAAAGCTGATAAACAAGGTGAACTATCTACAAAGAGAGGTAAAAGCAGATTGTTTTCAAAAAAAATGAGAAGAAGAAGCAAAAAACATCATCGGTAAGTTTTTCAAATAATATAATAAGTTTCACAAAAAAGTCCAATAGCTAAATGATTAAAAGCCTTAGCATACAGAATTATGCTCTTATTGAGAAATTGGATATGCAACTGTTCAAGGGACTCAATATTATCACAGGTGAAACCGGTGCAGGTAAGTCTATATTGCTTGGCTCTTTAGAATTGGCGATGGGCAAGCGAGCAGATCATAGTGTACTGTACGATAAAAACAAAAAATGTATTGTAGAGACCATCTATGATATATCCCAATACGATTTGAAAGATTTTTTTGATAAAAATGATATGGATTATGATGATGAGATGATCGTCCGAAGAGTTATTTCTCCAAATGGCAAATCAAGGGCTTTTATCAATGATGAACCGGTAAATTTGGCTACACTCAAGGAAATTAGCGCTCATTTGATACAAATGCATAGACAATTTGACAATCTGGAATTGAATTCTCCAAGCTATCAGTTGAAACTAATCGATGTATTCGGTGAAAACCTTCCTTTGGTAGAAGCATATTCTTCATTATTCAAATCGTATCAAATAGACAAAAAGCAATTAAATAAATTGAAGAATGATAGTGATGCCTTCAAAAAAGAAATGCAGTTTATAGAATATCAGTACAATGAACTCAATGATGCCGCTGTAACAGTTGAGGAATTCCATGAACTCGAAGATTCATTCAACAATCTCAATAATGCTGAGAGTATCAAATCAAATCTACTCAACGCCTACAATGCATTAATCGAGGGTGAATTTTCTATTATCAACAGGATTGACCCTATACTATCGGATATCAATAATGTAGAATTGAGAAGTGAAAAATTCGAAAAAACCAAAGAAAGTTTTTACGATGCTATTGAAAATATCAGAGAAGCAGCAAATGAATTTCTCAATATTTCTGAAAATACCGAATACGATGAAGAAAAAATAGCAGATGCTAAAGTCAAATTGGACACATTGTACAATCTGATGAATAAACATAAAGTTGATAGTATCGAAAAATTGATCGCTATCAAGGAAGAGCTGAATGAAAAGCTTCAAAAACATTTTGATGTTGATAAAGAAATCGAAAAACTGTCTTTAAAAATCGAAAAAACATCTAAGAAATTAAGGGATTTAGCCGAAGAATTAACACAAAAAAGAAAAAAAACAGCACTATCGTTTTCAAAACAAGTCGTAGCGGTATTAAAAGAATTGGCTTTGCCTCATTCACAATTAAAAGTGGATATAAAGGCAACCGAAACTTTGAATGAAACAGGTCAAGATAGAGTTACATTCTTGTTTACTGCAAATAAAGGCGGAGAATTTAAAACAATCAAGGAAGCTGCATCAGGAGGTGAACTTTCAAGACTCGCATTGAGTATTGAATCGACAATAGCGGATAAAATGGCTCTGCCAACTATGATTTTTGATGAGATAGAAGCGGGTATATCAGGAGAAGTAGCGAGAAAAATGGGGTATATATTGAAAGGGATGTCAGCAAAACATCAATTGATAAATATCACCCACTCTCCTCAAATAGCGGCAAAAGCCGATTATCATTATTTTGTATATAAAGACATTATTGGTGATAAAACCATAACAAATATCAGATTGCTTGACAAAAACGAAAGGATAGTCGAGATAGCAAAAATATTGAGTGGAGACCCTCCAACCGAGGGGGCTCTCAAAAATGCAAAGGAATTAATAAACTAAAAAAATAAATTAAAATGGGATACGGATTATTAAAGGGAAAAAGAGGTGTGATATTCGGAGCTTTGGACGATGATTCAATAGCAACACAAGTAGCGAGAAAAGCAATTGAAGAGGGAGCAGAAATAGTACTTACAAATGCTCCTGTTGCTTTTAGATTTGGCAAAATTCAAGATCTGGCAAGTGAACTTGGAGTAGAAGCAATACCGGCAGATGCCACCTCAGTAGAAGACCTCCAAAACTTATTTACACAAGCAGTAGAAATATTGGGCGGCAAGATTGATTTTGTCCTTCACTCTATTGGAATGTCCTTGAATATCAGAAAGAACAATCCATATTTTGATTTGAATTATGACTACATGCAGAAAACTTATGATATCTCTGCTATATCATTTCACAAAATGATGCAGGTAGCATATAAACAAGATGCACTTGCTGATTGGGGCTCTATTGTAGCATTGACATATATTGCCGCTGATAGAACATTCCCATTTTATGGAGAAATGGCAGAAGCAAAAGCTATATTGGAATCTTATGCACGAAGTTTTGGCTATCACCTTGGAGTAAATAAAAAAATACGTGTAAATACTGTTTCTCAATCCCCTACTCTTACCAAAGCCGGTAGTGCAGTTAAAGGATTTAAGGAATTTTTTGAGTATTCGGATAAAATGTCACCACTTGGAAATGCAACTGCAGAAGCTTGTGGAGACTACTGCGTCACACTATTTTCCGACCTGACTAAAATGGTCACAATGCAAAATCTATATCACGATGGAGGATTCTCCAAAATGGGTATGAACCCCGGAATTATGACAGGAGAAACTAGATGGGTGAGTTAAATGTCAATTATTAATGGTTAATTGTTTTTATTAGTTTTCCATTTTTATCATACTTCTTTGTAATTATTGCAGCTTCTAAAATTTGTGGAAGATACATTAACTTGGTAGTATCAGAATTGTATGTAGTTACCGTATAACTTCCGTCTTCATTATATCTAGTTACGTCACCTATTAAGTATCCTCTCCAATATGTTCCTTCCCACAATATTTTACCTGTTTTGGAACTAATTTGTTTATACTCTCCCTCCAAGTAGCCATTGATATAAGTTTTAGACTTTGATTTACTATATATTGTGGTTGCTCTATTACAAAAATACGATAGTTCTTCAACTATATTACCACTATTATCATAAGAAATATATGTGCCATTTTCCTGTCCATCGACATAATGAGTAATACTCTTTATGGCATTTGATTTAGAATAATTAATCTCATAACCATTTTTTTTAAAGTCTTTGTAAGGAGTGAATATTTTATGCCCATAATTAAAAGAACTTATTTTATATAACAATATGCCTTCAGAATTATACACAATCTTGGTA
>JALVEE010000243.1 GCA_027008645.1 Saprospiraceae bacterium | reverse complement strand
AATTCTCTAAATAGAATGCTTTTAAAATAATTATGCAAAAATCAATCCATAGATACAAAAACTGTTCGGCAATCATTCTTGCTGCGGGTCGTTCGAGCAGAATGGGAATGCCGAAATTTGCTTTGCAATTTTCTGAAAACAGAACATTTCTTGATGAAATTATAGATCAATATCGTATTTTCGGATGCAAAAAAATAGTTGTAGTAATAAATAAAGAAGGATTGATATTTTTGCAAAAACGATCAAAAAAATTTGCCGGTAATATTGCATTTATAGAAAACACACATTTGGACCGGGAGCGGTTTTATTCGATAAAATTGGGGATACAAAATGTTGAAAACAACTTCCCGGTATTTATCCACAATGTCGATAATCCGTTTATTGACCAAAAGGTTTTGGAAAGACTATATTCCCTGTCTTCAAAAGACTACATCGTACCTGTTTTTAATGGCAATGGAGGGCATCCCATATTATTATCTCGAAATGTCGCCGGAGAAATCCTGAAAGAGACAAAAAACGATCTTATCTTCTCCGTTTTCTTAAAAAAATTTGAAAAAACCCGTGTTGACGTCAGGGATAAAAATATTTTGATAAATATAAATACGAGGGAGGAGTATGATAGGTGGATGAATGGGGAAGTGAGCAGAGATTAATAAAAAGTTAATGGTTAAGGTTCGATAGATGAGATTGGGAAAAGAGTTAAAATAGTGGTGGGGAGTTGTGGCTGACAGTCTCGCAATATGCACGGTGGCAAATATATTAAATGTCAGCATTTTGAACAAGTAGCAATGTTAAATTTTCGAGAATTTCTTAGAAATTCTGTGATAATTTGCCATTGTGTCATTTCGCTTGTTGTTTACAGGTAATATTCAATACTTCTAAAGGATTTTCCAATGACCGGTTTTATCGCTTCCTATTCGTTTTATTATCCCGCTTTCTTTCAATTTTTTTAATCTTCGTTTTGCTGTACTTAAACTTATATTTAATTTTTCGCAAATTTCAGTTGCTGTAATATTATTATTCTGTTTTATCAAATTAAGTACAGTGTCATTTACAGTGTCATTTTCCGATTTTACAGTGTCAATATTCGTATTTACAGTGTCATTAAATAGAACGTGTATTTCTCTATTTCTTAGCGAATATTTTTTATCAAGTAATAAATTTGAGAGGAAGTATATTAGGAATTTATCTGTTTTATGAATTCCCCGAGATAAATCTTCGTAGTTTGCTCGCACAAGTGCATTACGAAAATACCAAGAATGCTTTTCAAACAAGTCATTATTCACTCTTTTAAATCCAAGTTTACGAAGATATTTAATTAAAAAGATTGCTGTAGTTCGGGTATTTCCTTCTCCAAAAATGGGAATTTGCCATAAATGGCTAATAAATTGAGCAATGTGTTCTATAATTTCTTGCTCATTTAATCCTTTGTAGTTGAATTTTTTTTCTTGTTCAAAATCGTATTCCAATGTAGCTTTTAAACTTTTTGCACTTGCATACAAAACAGTTTCACCATTTAATACACATTCTTTTTTTGTTATGTTATAATCTCTAATTTTTCCAGCGTGACTGTATATATTTTGAAATAATCTATGATGAATTGACAAATATTCTGCTGGTGAAAATGTAAAAGTTTGTTCGCTTAGAATTTCAGCTATTCGTGCTGAGACTTTATCGGCTTCTTCTGTACGGTTTTTATTATCTTTTTCGGGATTTTGCTTATAGTAGGAGTCAATTAGATGCTTTACCTCATCAATGGAAATGTCTCCTTCAATATTTTGTTTTGCAGTTGCGATTAAATAATCAGAAGGTATTAAGCCATCTACTTTTTGTAAGCCAATTGCAGTCTTCCAAACTATTGCTTTATCCGCTTTGTTGGGTTCACCTTGTCGAATATATTCATCAAAATTATCCATCAATTATCTAATATTTCTCAGCATAATAAGTCAATACTTTTCTAAATTGTAAAGATACTCATTTTTTTCGTTTTTATTCTTCTTCTTTGAGCAAACTAATTTTTGAATTTATGTGGATGCGGTTACACTTGAACACAACTATGTTTTATACGAAACAAATTTAGACCTTTATCCCATATTTTTCAAGAAAATCTGAAAATTAATTCAAATTATCCAATAGACGGGCGCATTTCATTTTTTCGCTTTTTGCCTTACTGCCCTCTGACTCCCCGTTTCTCCGTAGACTCCGAAACCGGGAGAACCTCAACCCGCATTTCCCTTTTCGATGAGTTGTGGGTTGGTACTTCCCCCT
>JALVEE010000242.1 GCA_027008645.1 Saprospiraceae bacterium | reverse complement strand
AAAAATAAAAAAGCAAAAGAGTTTTATGGTATTAATCATAGTTTAATTTTAAATTTGATGTGTTTTTTGAAGACACTAAATATAACAATAGAAGAGTCTTAATATTGTTTTATACCCTGTTTTTTTAATATTGAATTAAAATAATGTATCTTCGTTTTTTATATGAATTTGGCATCATTTATAGCGCGAAGATTGGCATCAGGAGAGAAAAACAGTATCTCATCTACTATCATTAAAATTGCTATTGTAGCAGTAGGACTTAGTGTAGCTGTCATCATTATTACTGTATTTATGATTAAGGGATTTCAATTTGAGGTTTCGGATAAAGTATTTGGGTTTTACGGTCATATTGATATCCTAAGTTTTGATTCGGGAGAGGAATTGAGTATTACTCCTTTGAAAAATTATGATGAATATTTGGTTGAAATAAAAAAATTAAAAGATGTCACATACATCGATGAGGAAGGTGTGAATAGAAAAACAACCGGAGGAGTCAAACATACTCAAAAATACATACTTTATCCTGCGATAATCAAGTCAAAAACCGAATACGAAGGTATAGGATTAAAGGGAGTTGGAAAGGATTTTGATTTGGAAAGGATGAAAAAATATCTTGTGGAAGGAAGATTTCCGGCTTTTGGAACAGATGCCGGATTGAAAGAAATTGTAGTATCTAAGCTAACTGCTAATAGGTTAAATCTCAATTTAGGCGATAAGCTTATCGGTAATTTTTTTAAGAAAAGCGATCAACGCAAAAAAGCGCTTAAAGTGGTAGGTATATACAATACCGGATTGGCTGAATTTGATAAAAAATTAGCTTTAGTTGATATTAATCTTCTTAGGGATATATTGGGCTGGGGAAAAGATGAAATTGGTGGTATTGAGATTTTTTTGGATAATATTACAGATATGAACACAATAAGTGAATATATTCATGTTGAGTTATTGCCGGCGGATGTTCAAGCTGTCACCATTAAGCAAAAAGAACAGATGATATTTGAGTGGCTTGAATTACAAAACGTAAACGAAAGAGTTATCCTCATTCTAATGCTGATTGTTTCGATTATAAATATGATGACAGCATTGCTGATCTTGATTTTGGAAAAGACCAATATGATTGGAATTCTCAAAGCGATGGGTATGAAATCGTGGAATATCAGGCGTATATTTTTATACCATGGAGCATATATAGTATTTTTAGGGCTTATTCTTGGTAATATTCTTGGTCTCGGAGTAAGTTATTTACAAAAGCATTTTGGTTTTATAAAATTGGATGAGGCGAGTTATTATTTGTCCAAAGCACCTATATATTTTGATTTTTGGGCATTGATGTTGATCAATATTGCCACTCTCGTGATAATTGTATTAAGTCTAATTATACCTAGCTTTCTAATTTCAAAAATTGACCCTGTCAAGGCTATTAGATTCAAATAAACTTATGTATCTTAGCTCGTTATTTTTAATTAAAAACAAAACAATATGCAAATAGCAAAACCATATCAACCTGTAAATAAAGTTCGTACATTGACTGCGGCATCATTATTTGATGGGCACGATGCAGCGATTAATATCATGAGGAGGATTATACAACGAACTGGAGTAGAAGTAATTCATCTTGGACATAACAGAACTGCACAGGAGATAGTAAAGGCTGCTATTGAAGAAAAAGTACAAAGCGTAGCAATCACATCATATCAGGGAGGTCATATAGAATTTTTTAAATATATCTATGATTTGTTGAAAGAAAACGGAGGTGAAAAAATTAAAATATTTGGCGGTGGCGGTGGAACAATTTTACCTGAGGAAATAAAAGAATTGGAAGAATATGGTATTAGTAAGATATATTCGCCTGATGACGGAAGGACTTTGGGACTACAAGGAATGATAAATGATTTGGTGAAGAAAAGCGACTTTCCTGTTGGTGAAAAATTGGATTATACTCTTGAAGATTTGGAGAAAGGTGATCGCCATGTTATATCGTCATTTATTTCATCTATTGAAAATTTTGGAGATAAGTTTGAGACTATTATTTCTGATTTGGATTCCAAGTGCAATTCTTGCAAAACACCAATTGTAGGAATAACCGGGACGGGTGGAGCCGGAAAATCATCGTTAGTTGATGAAATATTGAGGAGATTTTTAATAGACTTCCCCGGTAAAAAAATAGGTATAATTTCGGTTGACCCCTCACGTAAAAAAAGCGGTGGAGCTTTATTGGGCGATAGAATAAGAATGAACTTCTTGCGGTCTGACAGGGTATATATGCGTTCTATGGCTACCAGAGGCTCCAATATTTCTCTTTCTAAATACATAAAAGAAGCGACAAATGTATTGAAATATGCTGGATACGACTTGATAATTCTTGAGTCTTCCGGGATTGGACAGGCAGATAGTGAAATTGTAGATTATGCTGATCTGACTCTTTATGTGATGACTCCCGAATATGGCGCGCCTACTCAATTGGAAAAAATAGATATGTTGGATTTTGCCGATATTGTAGCTATCAATAAATTTGATAAGAGGGGAGCTCTAGATGCTTTGAAATATGTCAGGAAACAATA
>JALVEE010000241.1 GCA_027008645.1 Saprospiraceae bacterium | reverse complement strand
ATAATTTATGGGAGGGGGACGATGAGGATTTGCCTATTTACGGAACTATTGCTTCACAATTCAATGATGTTGGAACTACTATTTTATACCAAAATCTGATGAGACTGGTTAACGGTAAAGAAGGCGTTGACTTAACTTCGGATATTAATCTTTTTGAAGGATCTCAAAGCTCTGTGATAATACCACCTCAAAGAATAAGATATCTATCTGAGATTGCTGAAAATAATAGAACCTATGATAAAAAAGCCAATGAACAAGCTGAAATAGCTTCAAATATCTATGCGATTAGCAAGGCTATGAATTTGGTCAAAGAGAATCATCTAAAAGATGAGTTGAAAAAATTGTATGATTTAGAGATTAAAAAAATTCATCCTGAAGATTTGAATTTGCTTGAAAATTGGGATGATAAAATAAAGAAGTATTCACAGGATGAATTTGTTTACAAAGTTAGAAACAGGGAAATAAGGGTTAAAACCTTTAGTAAAACTTTATCTCATAGTAGAGTGCCTAAAATTTCTGTTCCAAAATATAGCGATTGGGGTGATATCTTGAAATGGTCAAAACAAGAGAATTTTCCCGGAGAGTTTCCATATACAGCCGGTGTTTTTCCTTTCAAAAGGACAGGTGAAGATCCTACGCGTATGTTTGCCGGAGAAGGAACACCGGAAAGAACCAATAGAAGATTTCACTATGTCTCACGGGGTATGCCTGCTAAAAGACTTTCTACAGCTTTTGATTCAGTGACATTATACGGGGAAGACCCGGACAAAAGACCCGATATTTACGGTAAAATAGGTAACTCCGGAGTAAATGTTTGTTGTCTAGACGATGCTAAAAAATTGTATTCAGGTTTTGATCTATGTGATCCAAAGACCTCTGTGTCGATGACAATCAACGGGCCTGCTCCGACAATGACTGCATATTTTATGAATGCTGCTATTGACCAACAGTGCGAAAAATATATAAAAGAGAATAACTTAGAGCATTTAGTTGAAGCGAAACTCAAGGAGGTTTATGATGATGAAGGATTGGAAAGACCAAGATATAATACCGAACTGCCTGATGGACACAATGGTTTGGGTTTAATGCTTTTGGGGCTTACAGGAGATCAGGTATTAGCTGAAGATATATATAAAGAACAAAAAGAGATAGCCCTAAAATCTGTTAGAGGTACGGTGCAAGCCGATATTTTAAAAGAGGATCAAGCTCAAAATACCTGTATTTATTCCATTGATTTTTCATTGAAAATGATGGGAGACGTTCAACAATTTTTTATAGATAACGGAGTCAGGAATTTCTACTCTGTTTCTATTTCAGGATACCATATTGCTGAGGCTGGAGCCAATCCAATAACACAGCTTGCTTTGACATTGGCAAATGGGTTTACATATGTCGAGTATTATCTCGCTCGCGGGATGAATATCGATGATTTTGCCCCCAATTTGTCATTTTTCTTTTCAAATGGAATGGATGCGGAATATTCGGTTATTGGTAGGGTGGCGAGAAGAATTTGGGCTAAAGCAATGAGAGAAAAATACGGTGCAAATCCCCGCTCTCAAAAGCTCAAATACCATATTCAGACATCAGGGAGATCATTACATGCTCAGGAGATAGAATTTAATGATATTCGTACTACATTGCAAGCTCTTTATGCGATTTATGACAATTGCAATTCACTGCACACAAATGCTTATGACGAGGCAATAACTACACCAACTGAAGAAAGCGTTAGACGTGCATTGGCTATTCAGCTTTCGATAAACAAGGAACTGGGATTGGCGAAAAATGAAAATCCAATTCAAGGCTCGTTTATAATAGAGGAACTGACGGATTTAGTCGAAGAAGCAGTGCTTTCTGAATTTGACAATATAACAGATAGAGGTGGTGTATTGGGGGCTATGGAGACAGGTTATCAAAGAAGCAAGATTCAAGAGGAAAGTTTGTATTATGAGACATTAAAAAACTCTGGGGAATTGCCGATAATCGGGGTTAATACATTCTTGTCAAAAGAAGGTTCTCCGGTTGAAATTCCTGAAGAAGTAATTCGTTCTACAGAAGAAGAGAAAATGTCTCAAATCAATTCTTTGAACAATTTGCATAAAGCTAAAAAGGGAGAAATAGAATTGCAGTTACGGAAATTGCAATCTGCGGCTATTGCAGGAGAAAATATTTTCACTCCGCTGATGGAAGCAGCAAAATTTTGCTCCTTAGGGCAAATAACTCACGCATTGTTTGAGATTGGAGGTATGTATCGAAGAAGTATGTAGAATATTAAGGTAAAAACTCTTAATTTGGTGGCAGGCAAATTGGCATTATTCTTTTTAGTGGAAAAATTGATCAAAATTCGTTAAAAACGGATTATTGTTTGAGCCCTGACGAAGTCGGGCGAGTTTTAAGACGTTTAGAATTTTGAGTGATTTTGGAGCGTTAAAAAAAGAATACAGCCTTGATTTTTTGTTTTACTTTTTTATCAAGAAAAAAGTAAAAGGAGGTTAAAAAAAATTGTGAGGATTGGGATATATGATTTTTATTAAATGCCTACACATAACAATAGATTGGAGATAGTCTTGCAATTGCTTCATCCTCCTCTTATCAAGGGCAGATAGTATATATTATTTAAGTTCAGATTCCCATTTTTGGTAATCTTCCGGAGTATTTATATTTACTAAAATATTTTTATCATCTACTTCTATTCGTTTTCTCTTAAACTTTTTTAGAAATTCTGAAAGGACTATATTATTTTCTTTATCCAAAAAAATTTGCTGTGCTATGTGTTTTGATATTAAAATGGGATGTCCTCCTTTGTCTTGATATGCAGGTGAAGCATATCCGGAATCATTGTTTGATAAAAGCTTTTGCAAAACTTTATGATTGACGAAAGGATTGTCAATATTGTGGATAAATACCGGTGTGTTTTCAGAGATTATGCTTTGAACTCCTAATTTTATTGAATAAAATCTTCCTCGCTCTAAGTATTTATTTGTTATCAACAAAGTATTATCCGGAAAAATAAATCGGTGGTTCTTAATGTAGTCTTGCCCTTTTTCGTTCAAAACAATAATAATTTGTTTGCATCCAAAAGTATGATATTGGTGTATAATTTCTTCAAGAAAAGTCTTGTTTACAGAGAATGGCAAAGCAAATTTAGCTTTCCCCATTCTGTTTGAGCGACCTGCTGCAAGAATTATTACGGAACAGTTCATCTGAGTAATTGACATAATTATTTTTATCAAGAGCTAATATACATCATATTTTATGTTGCAATTAATTTTTTCGCTTTTTTTAATTTTTTATAAGAAATATTCTGTAGTGCAAGAAATAAAATTGACCCTTATTTATAAAGGTGTATTTCATTTTTTCGCAATTAATCTTATTTTTTCTATTTGGATAGACCACCCCACTTATGAAATTAATCCGTTATACTTCTACATACTAACACCAATGTGCCGTTAGGCACAAAATATGGGTAAAAAAAGCTATTAAGCAACTAAAATGCGTGCCGTAGGTACGCTATATTAAACACATCAACAAAAATTCTTTTAAAAAAGCGAAAAAATGAAATGCACCTATTTATAATGTAGTTAGATATCGTGAAAATTTGTTTGTGTCTGAAATAAGATACACTCTATTTAAATACAGTAAAATTAAGAGAATTTTACAGTCATATTATTAAACCAAATAATATTTTTTTATATATATTTGCGAAAAAACAATTAATAGATGTCAGATAGATTTTCAATTATCAACTTTAAGCAATTAGTTGAGATTACACTTAACCAAATTGAAACAAAAAAGGCCTTTTTAGGAATACAAGAGGAATTGTTTTTCAAACCAAATAAGGAAGATAGTTTTCGTTATTATCAATTTGGACACTTACTGGATACTCCTCTTGGAGTAGCTGCCGGACCGCATACTCAATTAGCTCAAAACATAGTTGCAGCCTGGCTTACAGGAGCAAGGTTTATAGAGCTGAAAACGGTACAAACTCTAGACGAATTGGATGTTTCAAAGCCTTGTATCGATATGCAGGATGAGGGCTATAATTGCGAATGGTCTCAAGAGCTGAAAATAGAACAATCATTTCATCAATATCTCAATGCCTGGATTATTATCCATATTCTTAAAGATAAATTGAATATTGGCAGCAATAAAGAAGCCGGTGTAATTTTCAATATGAGTGTTGGATATGACTATTCAGGGATAATGAATGATAATGTCCAATGGTTTTTTAATAAAATGGCCGATGCATCTGTTGAATTGGAGCAAAAAATCGATGAGATAAAAGACATTTATCCCAATGTGGTAAATCTGAATATCAGTCCTTGTCTCTCAGACAATATAACTTTGTCCACAATGCACGGATGTCCTCCCGAAGAGATAGAGCAAATAGGGAATTATTTGATTACTGAAAAAAAGCTTAATACTGCTATTAAACTTAATCCGACATTGTTGGGGAAAGATGATTTGAGGAAAATAATCGCTGATTCAGGATTTGATACCACTGTACCTGATATAGCCTTTGAACACGATTTGAAATATGAGGATGCTGTGCCAATGTTACAAAGGTTAACAAAAAAAGCTAAGGATAATGATGTGTTTTTCGGTATAAAACTGACAAATACCCTAGAAAGCTTGAATCACAAAGATGTCTTTCCTCCAAATGAGAAGATGATGTATGCAAGTGGACGTGTATTGCACCCAATATCTATTAATATTGCCAGAAAATTGCAGAATGAATTTGATGGGAAACTGAATATTTCGTTTTCCGGAGGGGCAAATGCTTTTAATGTTAGTAAAATAATCGCTTCAGGCTTATTTCCTGTTACTGTTTGCTCAGATTTACTGAAACCCGGAGGTTATGGCAGGCTTAATCAGTATATTGAAAATCTTAGAGCAGACTTGCCTATTGAGTCTTTTGTTAAAAATGAAGAACGAAATAGCAGATTTTTAAAGATACTTAATGCTTATGCAGATGAAGTCTTGGAAGATAAACAGTATAAAAAAACAGAACTTGCTGACAAGAGTATAAAAACTCATAGACCATTAGGTAAATTTGATTGTGTTCACGCTCCTTGTGTTGATACTTGCCCTACTAATCAAGGTATTCCCGATTATATGTATCATACTGCTAAAGGAGATTTTGACAAAGCTTTTTCTGTAATACAAGCCACAAACCCTTTTCCCAATGTGACAGGAGTAGTATGCGATCACGTTTGTCAATCAAAATGCACCAGAATCAATTATGACAGTTCTCTTTTGATAAGAGAAATCAAGCGTTTTGTTACTGAAAATGCAGGCAATACTCAAGTGGATAATAAGGTCAAAAACTTAAATAAAGTGCTTAAAGTCGCTATTATTGGTGCCGGGCCGGCAGGGTTATCTGCTGCCAGATATTTGAGGGAAGCCGGATTTGAAGTTGAGGTTTATGAGGCTAAATCACGACCGGGTGGTATGGTTGAGGGCACGATACCTGCTTTCAGAATTACAGATGAGACTATTATGCAGGATGTCTTACGAATCGAAAACTTGGGAGTAAAAATCAACTATAATGCTCCGGTTGATAAAGAGTTGTTTGATAATTTGCAAAAGAGCAATGATTTTGTGTTTATCGCAGGAGGAGCGCAAAAAGCCAAAGATGCAAGATTGCCGGGAGCTGATGTAGAAGGAGTACTCGATCCTTTGGTGTTTTTGTATAAAGCAAAGCATAGTCCCGATTTGAATATAGGAAAGGATGTAATAATCTTAGGTGGTGGAAATACGGCAATGGATGCTGCCCGTACAGCTAAAAGACTGGTCGGTAAGGATGGTAATGTAACATTGATATATAGAAGAACTATAAGGCAAATGCCGGCTGACCAGGAGGAAATAGAAGCAGTGCAAAAAGAAAATATAAAGATTATGAAATTGGTTTCGCCTGTAAAAGTTATTTCAAAAGACGGTAAAGTGAAGCAACTCGTTAATGTCAAAATGATGTTGGGAGAAAAAGATGCAAGTGGCAGGGCAAGGCCTGTTGCGATCCCTGACTCTGAGTTTACTGTTGATGTGGATACCATTATTCCTGCATTTGGGCAAGATGTTGCATTGGATTTTATTTCTCTTGATTTATTGAAGACAAAAGAAGGGACTTATGAAACAAAAATCCCAAATATTTTTATCGGTGGTGATGCTCTTCGGGGAGGGGCAAGTATTATTCAAGCAGTTGCGGATGGACGTAAAGCGGCAGAAGAGATAATTCTCAAGGCAAAATTGAGTT
>JALVEE010000240.1 GCA_027008645.1 Saprospiraceae bacterium | reverse complement strand
TGGATGGCTTGATTTTGATGTTGTAGTAGCAATGCCTCAAACAATGGCAAAATTAGGAAGATTGGGTAGAGTATTGGGACCGAGAGGTCTTATGCCAAATCCCAAGAGTGGTACTGTTACTCCGGATGTTGGTAAAGCCGTTTCTGAAGTAAAGAAAGGTAAGGTAGCATTTAGAGTTGATAAATTTGGTATAATTCACACTTCGATTGGGAGAGTTTCATTTGCTGCTGATAAATTGGTGGATAATGCTAAAGAAATTATCCATACAATAGTTAAGATGAAACCTTCATCAGTAAAGGGGGTTTACATGAGAGGCATATCAGTTGCACCTACAATGGGACCGGGAGTGAAAATAGACACTAAGTCATTTAATTAATAGAATTCAAAAATAAATTGAGATGAATAAAGTGGAAAAAACGCAAGTTATATCATTTTTAACTGATAAATTTGCTAATAGTTCAGTTTTTTACTTAACAGATTCTTCAAAGCTAACTGTTGAACAAATCAATAAGCTAAGAGGGATATGTTATGAAAAAGATGTTGAATTCAAAGTGATAAAAAATACACTCGCAAGATTGGCAATGGAGGCAAATGCTGAAGAAATGGGATTCGAGCCATTGTATGAAGCGTTAAAAGGCCCTACTGCAATAATGTTTTCTGATACAGGAAACTTACCTGCAAAAATAATATCTGAGTTTAGAAAAGATTACGATAGACCAATATTAAAAGCAGCCTATATTGATAGCTCTGTGTATATTGGAGATGAGCAATTGGATTATCTGAAGAGTATAAAATCAAAAGAAGAACTCATCGGAGATCTTATTGCATTGTTACAAAGTCCGGTTAAATCTGTATTGGGATCGTTACAATCAGGAGGAAATACAATTTCCGGACTACTTAAAGCTCTTGAAGAAAGAGCTGAATAATTTTGGCTTCCAAGCGTTTTACGCAGATTAAATAAATTTTTTTTTAATAATTTTAAAACCATAAGATATGGCGGATTTAAAAGCAATAGCAGAAGAATTAGTAAACTTGACAGTAAAAGATGTACAAGAATTAGCAGATATATTAAAAGAGGAGTATGGTATTGAACCTGCTGCTGCAGCTGTTGCAGTTGCTGCTGCCCCTGCCGGTGGTGCAGAAGGTGGTGCTGCTGAAGAAAAATCAGAATTTGATGTATTTCTAGAGTCAGCTGGTGGAAGTAAGCTAAAAGTTGTAAAAGAAGTTAAAACTCTTTTAGGAATCGGATTGAAAGATGCGAAAGATTTAGTTGACGGAGCTCCAGGTGTAATCAAAGAAGGAGTTGCTAAAGACGAAGCTGAATCACTTAAAGCTGCATTAGAAGCTGCAGGTGCTACTGTTGAATTAAAATAATTTATGATTAGGTTAAATGCCTGATGATAGTATATTTTATATTTAACATATAATAATATTAGCTTAGTTGGTTTTTGTGAGCAAAAACCGACTAGGCTTTTGTGTTATCTATATATCAATAATGTTTGATGTATGATTTTTTTTGATTTCTCATTTTATTATAGATTTTTTGTATAAAAAGTTTATAGTTAAGTTAAATTCTCTGTGAAATGACATTTAATGATTCAACAGTCGCTCTTAGGAAAGAAAGAGTAAATTTTGGCAAAATAAAAATGCCCGTAGAGTATCCGGATCTTTTATCTATTCAGTTAGATTCTTTTAAGGAATTCTTCCAAATGGATACTACCCATGAAGATATTGTAAACGAAAAATTATATCAAGTATTTCAGGATCATTTTCCTGTAAGCGATGCTCGAAATATATTTTTACTAGAGTTTTTAAGCTACAAAATAAATCCTCCCAGATATAGCATTGAGGAATGTATGCAAAGAGGATTAACTTATAGTGTTCCTTTGAGAGCAAAGTTGAGATTGTCTTGTAATGATGAAGAACATGTAGATTTTGAGACAATTGAGCAGGATGTTTTCTTAGGAAATGTTCCCTATATGACTCCAAAAGGATCTTTTATAATTAATGGTGCTGAGAGAGTAGTTGTATCTCAGTTGCACCGTTCTCCTGGTGTGTTTTTTAGCCAGAATTTCCATCCAAATGGAACTAAGATATTTTCAGCTAGAGTAATTCCTTTTAGAGGAGCCTGGATGGAATTTGCTACTGATATCAATATGGTAATGTATGCTTATATCGATAGAAAGAAGAAACTTCCCGTAACAATTTTGCTTAGAGCTCTTGGATTCAATTCTGATAAAGAAATTCTTGATATTTTTGAATTGGTTGAA
>JALVEE010000239.1 GCA_027008645.1 Saprospiraceae bacterium | reverse complement strand
TCTATTATTTCCCCCTCTTTTATATAATTTTCCTGTATATTGCCGTTAATAGTACTACTTGAGGAATAAGCCCCAAATAGTGTTAATAAAACATTAAAAAAAAGTATAATCATATTTGATAATACAAAACGCATTAACTTTGTAATTAATATTAATAAAGTGCAAAGAAAATAAATAAAACTAATATATAATACTTTTGGACAGACTATCTTACATAATTTTATTTATTATAATATTTAAATCCTTCGGTTTATGCCAAATCGATAATGATTCTACCGGTTTAAAACCCATAGATTCTCTTAGTATTGAACTAAAGGACTCTATAAGCCTTTCCTCTATTGACTCATTAGAAATAGCCAAAGCTGATTCGTTAAAACAGGACAGTATCAACAATGATATTTTTAAAAAATATAAAATTGCTCCTGATCCAATTGAGGGAGATATTGATTGGGGTGCTAAAGGCAAACAAATTTATGATAAAGACAGCAATAAGTTAAAACTGTATGACGAAGCATATGTAAATTACAATTCCATTTCCTTAAAAGCCGGTTATATAGAATTTGATTTAAATAAAAGTGAGATTATAGGTCTGCCTCTGAAAGATAGCCTTAACGACATCCCGCAAAATCCACTATTCAAGAACAAAAAAGAAGAGTTTGTTGCAAAAAAAATCAAGTACAATATCAAATCAAAAAAAGGTTGGGTAGAATATGCTACTAAAAAACAAGGGGAATTAACTATCCATGGAACTGTTGGAAAATTTATCAGTGCAGAGGGTGACTCAATCAATCATGTAGATAAAATGTTCATCGGAGGAGGACTTATTACCAATTGTACAAATCCGGAGCATCCACACTGGGGTATTCATGCTAATAAAATAAAATTGATTCCAAACAGATTAGCGGTGTTTGGAAGATCCAATGTAGAAATTGCAGGAGTTTCGCTTCCTTTGATTTTGCCTTTTGGTGCTTATCCCATGTTTCAAGGACAAAGATCGGGCTTAATCCTGCCTAAAAAACTCGATTATGACAAAAATTGGGGGGTCGGAGTTAGAGATATCGGAGTTTATTTTATGCTAAATGACTATATGGATCTTAAACTTACTGCCGATATTTATACAAGAGGAAGCCATGGTCTGAAAATAAAGACCAATTACAATAAACGATATAAATATTCCGGCTCTTTTGGTTTCGATTATTTCAATTCCATTACTCTTAGTCCTAATGACACCACAATTCTTCGCGCTCCAAGATTTAATTTTAGCTTAACTCATAACCAGTCAAGAAAAGCAAATCCTTACCAGAAATTCGGTGGTAATATAAATTTCTCATTAAATGGATATCAACGTAATGTTAATGTTGATGCAAGGAGCAGAAATAATAATATTATCAGGTCCAATTTCTCATACAGTAATAGTTTGCCGGGGACTCCTTTCAATATGTCAGTGTCTTTGAATCACAACCAGAATAATAATACCAGAAAATTAAACTTGACTTTCCCTAAGTTGGATATAAACATGAATACTATCTATCCATTCAAAAAGAAAAAAAGAGTGGGAAAGGAAAAATGGTTTGAAAAAATATCACTTAATTACAAGGGGGCTGCTAAAAACCTTATAAATGCTACTGACACTACCCTCTTTAAAAAAGAGGTTTGGGATCAAATGAAATACGGGGTAACGCAACATCTGGGAACAGGTGCAACATTTAGAGTAAAAAAGTATATCAACCTTACTTTTGGCTTGAACTACGACGAAAAGCATTTTTTCAAGACTATTGATAAGCATTTTGACGGAACAATAAAAATAGATACGGTAAAAGATTCTGAGGGAATACCAAAACTTGATGCTGAGGGAAATCTACAATTTGATACTACTTTTGGTAATATTGTTATTGATACTGTATCAAATTGGAAAATATACAGACATTTGACTCCAAGCTTAAGTCTAAGTACAAGTAAAAACAAAAAAATCCTATTTAAAAAGGGATTAATAAGAGGTCTAAAGCATAAAATAAATTACTCGCTTTCATTTAGCGGCAATCCGATAGATGAAGAGGCGATTTATGGCAGAGAGGTTCATACTGATCTAAGACCCGAGTATGACAAAATACAAAAATACAGTATATTTGATTACAATAGTGCTTATGGCTCGTCTCATCCACAGAGGAAAAATGTAGTTCTTTCCTATGGCATAAAACATATAATTGAAGCAAAATACTTTTCCAAACGTGATTCAAGTGTGAAAAAGTTATCATTACTAAGAAATTTAAGCA
>JALVEE010000238.1 GCA_027008645.1 Saprospiraceae bacterium | reverse complement strand
GCCCTGTATGAACCAAGCGATATTCGATATCTTCTCCTTGGCTTTTCGCTTTTTTAATCGCTTCAATGATTGGAGCGATTTTCATAAAATTGGGTCTTGCGCCCGCTATAATGTCTATTAGCATATTAGTTTGTTTTGTTTTTTAAAAGTATAATTTATCCGTTTTAAACCTTATAGGTTTTTGAAACCTATAAGGTTTGCTAACCAAATTCAAGTTCGTCATTATAATATGGTGGACTTTCTGAATGAGCTTTAGAAAAATCTTTTCTGCCATTGAAAACGTCAATAATGAATTCCCTATTTAGTTTTGATGATTTTGTACTTAAAATTGTTTTATAAGATGACCAATACCAATCTTCAATATCGGTACATATTTCGTGATGAACGGCATTATAATGAATATATTTAATCAATCGTATCAAATATTTTATATTATCAACTTCGGTACGTTTTAAATAATCAATAAATAAAGCTCCTTTTCGATTATAACGTTTATTATACGCTTTTGCATAGGCATTACAGCAATTACTAAATTGTTGAGATATAAATTTTAACCAATTATCTTTGTCAATTTCCTTATTGTTATATAATTCTTTGAATCTGATTTCAAGCTTTTTTTCATTCCTTATTTTGCATAATATATGAAAATGATTCGGCAATAAATTATAAACATAAATTTCAGCAATCGGATAAATATATTTTGCGATTAAATTGAGAAAATATATATAATTGGCCTTTTCTTTAAATAGAAATTCTTGACCAACAGAATGATTGAATATATGATATATTTTTTCCGGTTTGAAAGGTGTGTTGTATTTCATTTTGCATTATTTAAACCTTATAGGTTTTTGAAACCAATAAGGTTTGTCAACAACAAATATTTACATTTTTCCAAAAATATCGCCTCTTTTTTAGAAATTTTTCTAAAATACTCGCCACTTTTTTAGAAAAATTTATTTTCGTGTCCTTGTGCTAAAGGCTGTTTTATCCATTTTCGGCGGATTGGCAGGGTCATAACCATAGGCTCGCAATGACAATATATAAGCGGCTTCCAGTCTTTCTTCCGGAGTTTTTGACCTCCAGTAAGCAACATTGTTGTCCGCTTGTTTGAATGACTGTTTTTTAAAGTATGATTTATCCAGTTTTTCTTTCATTTTTATTCTTGTTCCAGATGTTGTATATCGTTTAAGTCTTTTAATCTACCGGAAGACTTTTTGGCTTTAATAAGACTGTTATAATGAATTAACCTGATTTTTAATCCGTTAGTTTCATATTCAGAAGATTTTTTCAATGTTGATAAAAAATCCAGTCCCTTAACTTTTGTCATTATATCGATACTAACCGGTGGTCTTCCAAATGTAAACACTTCAAAATTATTAATATCCAAAAAATCATCTTTTGAAATAACATCTGTCGGCAGACCGAAAAAGGCAAATGCTTGTAATAATCTATGATAATTTTCTTCAGTCGGATTCACCCAAATATCCAAATCACCTGTTGTTCTATTGTAGCCGTGCAAAATTACAGCATAGCCGCCAACAAGTATATATTCTACTTGTGCTTTATTCAATGCACTAATGAAATCCAAAAAATCCTTATTAAATATACTCCCCATTATATCGTACTTTTTATTATCTCCAACATATCCATAGCTTTTTTCTTTCTGTCAAAATCATTTGCAAGATTCTCGCAACCTTGTTGACATTTGGCATAAAATTTCTTGTCCTTGTAAAGTATATTTAATTTTTCAATAAAATCTTTTTTGTTTTCAGGTTCAAAGCACAATCCTGCATTGTATTTTTCCACTATTTCCTTTGATTCGCCTTCAACTCCGAGCAAAATAGGCTTTTTCATAGCGGCATTTTCAAAAATTTTGGAGGGAATAACGGTTTTAAAAGTATCGGATTTTTTCAAGGGAACAAGTGCGATATCCGTAATGCTTATATAGTCTTGTATTTCATTTTTTGGAACAAAATCCATAAAAGTTGTATTAGTCAAATTCAGTTTTTTATTTAATTGCAATAGTTTTTGTTTTTCTGCACCATCTCCCAAAAATAAAAAATGTATATTGGAATCCAGACCGGATATAGAATTTAAAATAAAATCGAGTTTATGTGCCATACCGTGAGTACCGATATATCCTACAACAAATTTGCCTTTGAGATTTAATTTTTTCAACAGGTAATCTTCTTTGGTTTTAGCTTTGAAATTGTCGAGATATACCCCGTTTTTCACTACTTCTATTTTATTGGAATCAATTCCACGTCCGGTGATATTT
>JALVEE010000237.1 GCA_027008645.1 Saprospiraceae bacterium | reverse complement strand
ACCCTAGTATTTAATTTTTATTCAACAATATACTTTTAAGCCCCTTAATTTGAAAAGGGGCTTTTTTATTCCTAATTTGCTACAATCCCAAAATGTTTTGTATCATTGTAATCAAAAACATGACTACTGATGTAAATATCGCTATTATTGGTGCCGGAGTAGTTGGGCTCGCTATTGCATCCAAATTATCAAGCCTGTATCAAGGGGTTACTGTTATTGAAAAAAATATTAAATTCGGACAGGAAACCAGTAGCAGGAACAGCGAGGTAATTCACTCGGGATTGTACTACCCTATTGATTCACTAAAGGCAAAACTATGCGTGAAAGGCAGAAATATGCTTTACGATATTTGTGAATCAAAAAATATCCCACATAAAAAATGCGGTAAACTTATCATCGCCACCACACCGGATGAAATAGAGAGGCTGAACCTTATCCACACCAAGGCATTAGCTAATGGTGTGAATGATCTGAAATTCTTAGATTCCGAGGAAATATCAACCATTGAACCAAATATAAAAGCTAAAAGGGCTTTGTACTCTCCTTCGACAGGCATAATCGACACACATGCTTTGATGAAATATTTTGAATCAAACAGTATAAACAATGGTGTGGATTTTGCTTATAAAACGCAAGTGACCGGAATAGAAAAAATAGATGATTATTATAAAATTGAAGTTGATGAACCTAATCAAACCAAGTTCTCTTTTACATCAAAAATCATAATTAATGCAGCAGGATTGGAAGCAGAGAATATGGCAAAACTCGTTGGAATAGACAATGAATCTTACCGCACTTATTTTTGCAAAGGAGAATATTTCTCCGTCAAACCACCAAAAAACAAATTGGTCTCAGGTCTGGTTTATCCCGTCCCATTCAAGAATATCACCGGTTTGGGAGTCCATGTCACAGTTGATTTGGGAGGTAGTCTTAAACTCGGCCCCAATGTGATATACATGGACAAAAATGTCTATGATTATTCGGTTGAGGGAAACCATAAAATTGACTTTTTCAATTCGGCAAAAAGGTTTTTGCCTTTTCTAAATATAGAGGACCTTCATGCGGAAATGGCGGGAATAAGACCAAAAATCCAAAAAGAAAATGAACCTATCAAGGACTTTGTCATCAAGGATGAAGTCAAAGAGGGATTCCCGGGTTTTATCAATCTTATCGGAATAGAATCCCCCGGATTGACATCATCTCCTGCTATCGCAGAATATGTTGAAAGTCTCATAGCAAAGTATTTTTGAACCGTAATAACCCCTACCCACTTTATCCTCTTTTTTTAAGGTACTGTCCGGTATATGATTTTTTGCAATTGGCCAAATCTTCTACCCTGCCCTGGAATACAAGATCCCCCCCCCTATTTCCACCATCGGGTCCTAAATCAATCACCCAATCTGCTGCCTTGACAATATCGAGATTGTGCTCTATCACCAGTACAGTATGTCCTCTTTCCACCAAGGCATTAAGCGAATCCAATAGTCTGGCAACATCGTGATAATGCAGTCCTGTAGTAGGTTCATCAAAAATAAAAAATATATTATTTCCATCCTCCCTTTTTGAAAGAAATGATGCCAATTTGATTCTTTGAGCTTCTCCGCCCGAAAGAGTATTTGAAGATTGCCCCAATTTGACATACCCCAATCCCACATCATCCAAAGCTTTAATTCTTTTGGTTATCTCCTTATGGTCATTAAAGAATATCAATGCTTCTTCTATCGTCATATCCAAAACATCATAAATATTTTTCCCACGGTACTCCACCTCCAAAATCTCTTTTTTAAACCTTTTGCCATTGCATTCATCACAGACCAATTTGATATCGGCGAGAAACTGCATTTCCACATTGATTTCTCCTTCACCTCTACATGTCTCGCATCTTCCCCCATCAGTATTAAATGAGAAATATCCCGGCTTATACCCCCTGATTTTGGACAATTGTTGATTGGAAAATATTTTTCTAATATGGTCATAAGCCTTGACATAAGTTACGGGATTAGACCTTGAAGACTTCCCGATAGGCTTTTGATTGACATATTCTATTTGCTTAATCAAATCGATATCTCCGCTTATCAAAGTATTTGTTCCCTGACCATGCAGCATAACTTCAGCCAAGGCGGGTTCTAGTACTTCCTTTATCAAAGTGGATTTTCCACTGCCTGAAACTCCTGTCACTACTGTCAGTGCATTAAGAGGAATTTGTACATCGATTCCTTTAAGATTGTGCTTTCTGGCATTTTTGATAAAGATATTTGCTATCAATTGTCTTTTATGGGGAGTTACTTCAATTTTTCTGTCTCCAGTGAAATATGCTGCGGTCAAATTGTCACCGGCTTGTTTTACAAATTTCGAAAACTCACCCGAAAAGACAACGTTTCCACCGTGAGTCCCGGCAAAAGGGCCAATATCAACTATATAATCTGCATTTTCGATAATATTTTCTTCGTGTTCAACTACAATAACAGTATTGTCAAAATCTCTCAATTTTTTCAATACTTTCACCAATCTGTTAATATCTCTGGGGTGCAATCCAATGCTTGGTTCATCAAGTATATACAAGGAATTGGTAAGATTGCTACCCAATATTCTTGTGAGGTTAATTCGCTGTGTCTCTCCACCGCTCAAGGTATTGCTGAGTCTGTTCATTGTCAAATAGCCAAGTCCCACATCAATCATTACACTCAAGCGTGTCTTGATTTCAATCAGGAGCCTTTTGGCTATTTTTTCATCTGTAGCTGAAATATTGAGCTTGTCAAAAAACACAATAAGATCTTCGATAGGCATATCTACCAATTGCATTATATTTTTGCCATCAATCTTGACATAGCTCGCTTCTTCCCTCAATCTTCCTCCTTCACAGGCGTCACAAGTCGTACGTCCTCTGAATCTTGACAATAAAACTCTATTTTGAATCTTGTATGATTTGGCTTTAATCTCCTCGAAGAATCCCATTATTCCTCTAAAATTATTATTTCCTTTCCATAGAATATCTTTTTCTTCATCACTCAAATCCATATATGGTCTATGTATAGGAAATCTCAAAAAATCAGAATGCATAATCAATTCATCCTTCCAACGTCCGTACTTCACTCCATTCCAACAGGCAACAGCTCCTTCAAAAATAGATTTTGTCTGATCCGGAATCACTTTTTCGGGATCGATTCCGATGATTCTGCCATATCCTTCGCATTTTTTACAAGCACCAAGTGAATTATTGAAATTAAATAGTTGGGGATTTGGTTGAATAAAAGTCATTCCATCAAGTTCGAAGCGATTATTGAACTCGGTTTCATCTCCGCCAATGACTTTAACTATACACTTACCCATACTTTCACTTAAAGCCACCTGAACGGAATCTGCGATCCTCTCAAGATTCTCTTTAGCATTGCCTGCAACGATTCTATCGATTAAAATAAAAATATTTTTGGCTGCATCTGAATCTAAGAATTCTTTAATATCGACTATATTTTCTTCTAAAAAATCCTCGATATTATATATTTCGCCCATGTATATCAAGCGCGGAAATCCCTTTTCCATCATATATTTCAATTCATCAAAGATAGTCCTGGCTTTGTTTTCATGCAATGGAATATAGACCAAAAGTTTCTTCCCCTCTTCAATGGTTTTTATAAAATCAACTACATCTGACACGGTATGCTTCTTCACAATTTCTCCGGAAACAGGTGAAATAGTTTTTCCAATCCTCGCATATAGCATTCTTAGGTAATCATAAATTTCGGTCATAGTCCCAACGGTAGATCTTGCATTTCCCCCAACGGTTTTTTGCTCTATGGCGATTGCAGGACTTAGGCCTGATATCATCTCCACTTCCGGTTTTTTCATTCTGGACAAAAATTGTCTGGCATAAGATGAAAGACTTTCTACATATCTGCGCTGTCCTTCTGCAAATAAAACATCCATCACCAAAGAAGATTTTCCTGAACCTGACACACCTGTCACAACAACCAATTGATTTTTTGGAATAGTTAGATCCACATGATTCAAATTATTGGTTGTTGCACCTTTTATTATGATTTCTTCTAAAATTTGTAACTTTTTTTCTTTCGGCATCGTTTATAATATATAAAAAGTGCAATTTTAATGAAATCAACTCACATAAAGGTTAATTTTTTGTTAAAACAAGAAAAAAATAAAAATAAATGCCTTTTAGGCTTGATTTTTGAAATAAATGGTGTATATTTGCACAGCTAATAAGATAATTTTGTTTATTAACCTAAAAAATTGTTGCCTATAGAATTCAAACATCTACACTTAATTAAATAAAAATAGTAATTTTATGAATAAGGATGTTATGAATTTAACAGATCAAGAGTTGATTGATTTGTATGTTGGTGGTGACGAAAAAGCTTTCGAGATTTTATTAAACAGACACAGGGATAAGATATTTACCTCTATCTATCTTTTTGTAAAAGATCAAGAGTTGGCAGAAGATATTTTTCAAGATGTATTCATTAAAATAATCAGATCTCTAAAGAAAGGGAAATACAATCACCAAGGCAAATTTTTGCAGTGGGCTATGCGTATCTCCTACAATATGTGTGTAGATCATTTCCGTAAATCAAAGAGAAGAACCAAAGTTTCCGCAACAGAGACTTTTGATATATTCGATATTCTTCAAACAAAGGAGGAAAACATTGAGCAAAAGATAATCAAGAGTCAAGTACACAAAAAACTTCGTAAGGTAGTAGATAGATTGCCGGACGAGCAGCGTGAAGTAGTAATTCTCAGACATTATGCCGACATGAGCTTCAAAGAAATATCAGAATTGACCAATGTAAGCATCAATACTGCTCTTGGCAGGATGAGATACGCTTTGATAAATATGCGAAAAACCATTGAAGAAGAAAATATTAATTTGGTTTAAAAGTATTGGTTTTGTTTTTATTATTAATCGTAAGAAAAAGGTTCAAGAGATACAATTCTTTTGAACCTTTTTGTTTTATAGCACTAAAGATAGATAGGTAGAAAAATTATCATTACAAGAGTAAAAAACAAAAATGCGCCTTTATTTATTTGATTAGATGTATTTGATTGTACCTTTTCTAAAATTGAGTTGTTTCTTACGACTGATTTATATCGTATTTTATCATTTATTTATTTTTTTTAATTATTTGGTTGAATAATAAAATCATAGAATTATTTACTGCTATATCGGATATACCTAATAAGTGACAAGATATAATTTCAATAATTTTGGCATTTGACTTATTCTATATGGCTTAAATTTATTTAAAATCATTTTAAATCATTGATTTAGCATAAATTAAATTACCGGAAAATTTTATTTTATAAGAAAATATTTATACTTTGCAGACACTTTGTAATAAAATGTGACGCGCGCAATGTGACTCACGGTAGCGAAGCTTTGTTTATCCCCCCCCTATTTTAACCCGAATTATTCACAGGTAGTTTTGAACTATCGACACGAAAAACCATGGATAATGCGGGTTGAATATTATGTATTAAAGTTCATAATACATATTTTTCGAAATTCAAGATAATATATCTCAAAATAAGATGTGATTCATTTTTTCACTTTACCCATTGCTTTGCCTCTGACTCCTAAAGGAGAATCAACCCCCAACGCGAAAAAATGAAATGCACCCTCAAAATAAGATGTGATTCATTTTTTTCTTCGAATAAGGACTTCTTCATCGCTGAATATCATCCAGCTAAAGTCATAAATGTGATTTACTGTTTTACCTTGATTATTGATATGGTATGAAGTCATGTAGCTAAAGTTGAATTTCTTCTTATCGAGTATTATTCTTGGTATTTTCTTTTGAGTTGAATTTTTACCCATTATTTCTAATAGTATAGATCTGTTGCGATGAAGAATAGTATCGATTTTTTTAGTTGCCTGTTTGGTTACCCGGCGCAATCTGATATGATATTCATTTTTGCAATCTGTAGAGCAAAACATTTTATCACTTCGTCCCAGAATCGGGGTTTTACACATTTTGCAAAATCGTTTCATTAAAATAGTGTTTAAAAGTTTTAAAAAATAATCAGGTACTGATTTTATCCCAAAATATTCTCCGGTAATAAATGTAGTGATTAAAGGATTTTCACAAACGAACATAATATTATAAGAATCTAATCATCACAAAACCCATACCATTTCAATAATTATCTGAATCTAATAATTTACCTATTTAGTGCCTGATCGAAAATACATCAAATTTGAAATTGATTCTTTTTGTTATCTTTTGATCTTTTTACAAGTGATTGTTACTATGTCATCAAATCATTGCAAAAAAATCAAAATCTAAATAAAAATTATCAAAATTTCAAAAATTGTCTGTTTTCGACCGGACACTTTTTATGTGTAGCCACTAAGCAAATTCAAAGATAACGATATTTAGCAAAAAAAACGACTTTTAAAGATATTTTAACTAAATAGTCGTTTTTAACGGTTAATATCTGTTATTAACGGTTAATATCACTTAAGTTTTATAAAACAAGACATTTCATTTGGTTATATAAGTTTTATTAATTATAATTGCGGTAATGACACCATTAAATTACTTGAAAATGAAAGAAGAAAACGATAGCTAACCAGAGAAAGAAGGGAATTTAGAGATAAAATATTTGATAAGAGAAAAATATAGTCTTGATATCGACCCTGAATATATCTCAATGCTTGCAATCAAATTTAACGAAAAGTAAAGTGCGAAATTAAGAAGTGAACAAGTGAAAAATGCAAATATTAGATAAGTAAGAACTCTCCTTATCGATCGAGTTTTCGCTTATCAAGAATCGCTAAAATATTTTATCATGATATTGACAATATCAAAAATATTAAAAGAAGGTAAACCAAGAATAAAAATTGTCTTTGATTATAATTATAGTATCAAGGAAAGAATAAAAAAAATACCGACTGCTAAGTTTTCAAGATCATTGAAAGCTTGGCATATTGAATATAGTAAAGAAGCTTTTAACCAATTAAAATCATTGGGTATAGAAATTAAATATATAAATGATTCCGGAACCATTGGTTTCATCAGACCTAAAAATGATAATACCGGCATAGATTTGGAAAAATCGGATTCAGTACTTTCAAAAAATGATGATAGTAAGAATGCTGACATAGATATTGCAAAAAGAAATATGAATATCGAAATACATAATAAAAATTTCTATATCAAAACGGGTTATAATCCAGAAATGATTGAGATTCTAAAGTCGATGAATGGTGCATGGTGGAATGGCAAGTATAAGGTATGGATAGCGAAAGCAGATATTGAAAACCTTGATTCTATTCAAAAAAACTTTAGCTACTGGCAAAAGGAAGAGTATGAAAAAATTTATGAAATAGTTGCTTTAATTGATGATCCTTTGAGGGTGGAATTGTACCGCACACCAGATAATATCAAAAAAATCTGGGTAAAAATCAGGGGGTACAGAGCAGATATTGATTTTTTGAAGCATTTACCGGAAAGGTTTTATGATAAGAGATTTAAAAGGTGGAATGTTCCCAATGATCCTAAAATCATCAAAAGAATTATAGATCATTACAAACAAAAAGGGGCAAAAATCATAAACAGGCTGCCAAAAAATAATATGTCTGTTTACAATAAAAAGGATTATAGCTACAAACAAAAACAAGACATTCTTTTAGGGAAATATTCGGGAAAATATAGAGAATTGGTTAAGAAAAGTTCTGATGTGCTGATAGCCCAAAGATACAGTTGGAGTACTATCAATTCATATACATCAAATTTAATAGGCTTTGCAGCGTACAGAAATAAAACAGAATTGGATAGCGCTGAAGTAGTGGAAATAAACAAATATATCGCTGAGGTAGCATCCACAAAAATATCCAATAGTAAATTGAATTCGATTATCAGTGCCATTAAATTTTACTATACAAAAGTGATATTCAGACCTGATTTTGAAATAGAAAAAATAAAGCGTCCGAGAAAAGAAGTGAATTTGCCCAATATATTGAGTAAAGGAGAAATTGAGATGATATTGGGTGCATTGACAAATCTCAAACATATAACTTTGCTATACACGATATACAGTAGTGGATTGAGACTGAATGAGATATTGAATTTGAGAGTACAAGACATCAGTTTTGACAGAAATCAAATATTTGTAAATAAAGGTAAAGGTAAAAAAGACAGGGTTGTAATGTTAAGTGATATATTGAAGCTACTATTGATAAAATATACTGATAAATACAAACCTGAATATTGGTTATTTGAAGGAAGGGATCAAAAAACGCAATATAGTGCATCGAGTATTCAAAAAGTAGTAAAACAAGCTGCACACAAAGCAGGGATTACCAAACCGGTAACTCCCCACAAGATCAGACATTGTTTTGCTACCCACTTATTGGACGAGGGAACAGATATAAGGTATATACAGGAATTATTAGGACACAAAGATATTAAGACGACCTTAATTTATACTCACGTAACCACAAAAGACATCAGAAAAATCAAAAGTCCTTTGGATAATTTGGATTTATCTTCAGATTTTTTGGAAAATGCGGAATAAAAATATAAATTTGTTCTGCATATAACGTAGTTAGATTTCACAAAAATACAAAACACAGTTCAATATATAGAATAATATGCTAAATTTTCGCACAATTGCTTTATAAAAAACGAATTATAGAATTATCTTTTCTAAATATGAGAAATAAATTATTTAACCAAACTTTCAAACTATGAAAAACTTATTGTACTTATTATTTTTTATTCTACTATTTTCTTGTGGCAAAGATGAAACCACGGAAAATCCTTTAGTAGGAACGTACATAGCAAAATCATTAAAAATAACTTATGATACAAGTCCTGCGGATAATGTTGATATAACTTTTAGTGAGGGCAAAGATTGCGTTGATGCCCCA
>JALVEE010000236.1 GCA_027008645.1 Saprospiraceae bacterium | reverse complement strand
AAGAAATGTTTAAAACAAAAATGCTGGATAATACGAAAAAAGATTGGTTGAAACTTTATATCGAAAGGTACAATTTTGGAGAAAGCAGAGAAAAGCATTTATTAGTCACACAATTCATAAATGCACTGATTATTGAAAAGGTGCAGAATGAGAAAGGCGATGCAGGGATTATACAATTGTTAAATACAGGTAGTTTCAGAAGAAACAAAGAACAATTCTTTAATAATTTGGATAAAATTACCGGAATAAATGAAGATAATTTTAATGAAAAAGTGAGTGCATTAGTAAAAAATGAATATGGCAAGAAATAATACGGGTTAAGCTAAAGATTTATAATAACAAGCCCAAACAAAAGGAGCTTTCCAGATATGAAAAGCTCCTTTATTTCAAATCCCCAATAAAAATAAGATTGTATTTTACTGTACAATTTTATCTTTTATTTGGATCAATAGCAATACCATATGCCTCTATTCCTTCAATTAGATATTCTACCTCGCCTGTACCGTCTAATTTATATTTTTTGATTCCATTTTTTTGCAAAGGATTTGCTTCTATGTCTGCATCAGCCGGTCCTCTATAAGCCCAATATACATATCCTGTTTCATAATCCAAAGCGATTCCTGTTATTGCTACTTGCTCATTACCTCCTCCTTCGGAATCAAATGGAGAATCATCAATCAAAGTTACATCACTTCCGTCAAGATTACACACATAAATTCCCGGATTTACTTTATTTGAAGAGAAATAAATCTTCTGATTTACACCATCAATCACAAAGGATCTAACTGTATATTCAAACAAAATAGCTGCTTCTCCAGGATCACTTGGTAATTTATCAGTTACTCCGATATCATTATCGCTAAAAATATACATACCCTTGTGATTTGAATTTTTTGCCCAGTAATACAAGCCTTTGTACTTTGTAAATGTTCCATTCAATGCACCCCATCCATAAGATGGTCCACCATCAATTTCATTTCTATAAGCACTATAATATGCTAATTCATTATTCTTAACCAAATGTGGAAAAGCATCAGGATTAGCATCATTACCTGCATCTCCCCACTCTGCATTTTCTAATGAAGTAGGAATAGCTGTAACATCATTTCTTCTATCAGTAAAATAAATTGTATCGTTAACTACTGATCCAAAATAGCAATCATCATAAGGTGCTAGGCCAAAAGTCAAATGAGTTTTATACTCTGATCCATCATTTCCCATTGAAAAAATCTTTCCGGGAGTAGTTTCATTATCAGCTGAATACTTAATTATCTCACCAGCATCAAGAACATATAGTCTATCCCCTGAGTAATTTAAAGTCAAAGGGTGAGAACCTGATTCAACACCAAGATCTATCATCTGAGAATTACCTTCTTTATAAAGTTTTTTAGAGTAAATATCACCTCCCTTCTCTGCAATAAACAGAGTAGTCGCTAACTGATCTTTTACTTCAACCGTTCCATTCATTGTATAACTAAGACCGCCTAAAGTTGCTGTAACCGTAACGTTCTCTGACGGGTTTGGTTTGATAAACCTAAGCTTTACAGACTCTTTTGTCGCTTCTCCATTATCATCAAGATCTTCACTTAAAACATTATTTGCATCAAACGACCATTTATATTCTACTGTGGCATTGTCAGGATTGTAAATAGTCGCAGTAAATGTAATTTCTTTACCTGCTTCAATAGGATTTGGAGTATATGAGATTTCAGGTAATGCATCTCCGACTTCAATTTCTTTCGAATAAGTTTGGTCTGCCTTATTATCAACTTTCAGTACCACAGTATATTTACCGGATTTTGTATAGATATGAGTAGGATTCTTATCCGCAGAATTTGTTCCATCTCCAAAATCCCAAGCAAAAGCAGCTCCTCCATCTGAGGAGTTTGTAAATGCAACCAAGTCTCCTGCAACAGGATTTTCAGGTGAATATTTAAACCCAACTTTAATAGGTTCAGGTTCCGGCTCATCTTTTTTACATGATGATACCATCAAAATGGTTGCTAATAACATTAGCGTAAGTAATTTTAGTTTTTTCATAATAATTGTTGTTTATGTTAAAAAATGTTAATAATCATCTTTATTATTTTACCTTAAAACTTCTATAAGAAGACTCATTTTCTTCATCAAATCCATTTGTGATTTTAAAGCTTAAGTAAATTTTGTATGTTTCTGTCTTTTTGTATTTATTTCCTATCAAATTTTTTAATCCTATCTGTGATAATGCAGCAAAGGCAGCATTATATCCCTCACTTGTCATACCATTTGTATCATACCAGCTATTGAATGTTTCATTATCCACAGTTGCATTATTATCAACAACTATATTTTTGAGCACGGATTTATTGATTATTAGAGAATAGTAAAACAACTTTATGGTTTCACCGGAAAATAATTGTGCAAAAGACTCTATACTTGTATTGTTCTGTTTGTAAGTTTTCTTTGCAAAAGTTCCATCTACAAGATATTTTGTTTTGAATACATAAGCATTTTTATCAGGAGTCCAATCTGTAAAATCAAAATCATATTCTTTATACATTTGTTTATCTCTATACAAAGTGTCAAATGAATTTTTGTATGTGTAATCAACATTTTTAAGTTCAATTTCAAAATCTTCCGTTAGATAAACCTTATCCCAAAGACTTTGGCTACGGATTTCATCTCCTACTGTCCAATATTCAATTTCACATTGTATTTCAGAGTTTGCATCAGCTACAGGATCTATCGGTAAAAAATAAACATTAGGTGCTTGCTTACCCAATGTGCTCAAATCTCTCAAAGGATCATTGGTCTCACAAGATGAGAATAAAAGAGCAAAGACCGGTAAGATTAAAATAATAATTTTTTTCATTTTATTTTTTTTATTTTGCCCAAAACATTGGTTTTTTCAACCATTCAGGATTTTGATATGCTCCTAATCTCTCAAGTTCAGGTTTATTATATATTTCTTCCGTTTCGGTATCATAAGGTAATCTTTCTATCCATTCTTTTGGATTACTTCTATCCCAATAATAGGCTGAATACTTTGGCTTTTTCAGACCGGGATAAATTTGGTCGCTATAATCGTATCTTCTCATATCTGTCCATATCTCTCCCTGCAACCAAAGAGCGATATATTTTTGCATCAAAATATCAGATAAAGACAATTCATTATCATTTTGTGGAACAGTGCTTCCTGACAAAAAATCAGAAATAGCACCGGCTTCAACCCCTGCTCTATTCATATTTGCCGTGATACCGTCTCTAAATGCAGTAAAAGCACCGTTTTTATCCCCTGACAAATATTTGCTCTCCGCCAATATAAAATACAATTCTTCTTCGGTAAAGAAATACATTGGAGCCAAATCATCAGTAACATATGAACCGTATAAATCAGGGTAATCATTTTGAGATAATGTGGCAGCTTTACCCTCGGATGGATAAACATACAGATAGTCCCCATTTGCATTAGGTTTCATCAATAAAGCTTGTCTTGGATCGGTGATAGTTTTATTCTCTTCATCGTATTTCAATGCCTCTATCAACATAAAATGGGATGGTGCACTCTTATCCAAAATATTGGATCTATAATCCCAACTCGGTTTTGATTTTGAAGCTCCCCATTGATTCAGTTGCAAAGAAGAACCGTCTCCTCCCTTGTATTCAAATTTTGCATCCGTCCAATTAGCAAGGGCTTTTTCCGCATTCTGTATGATATTCTCGTACTCTGTATTTACGTTTGGTGTAAGGTGAAGTTGCAACCTCGCTTTAATTGCATACGCGAAACTAATCCATTTGCTTATATCTCCTCCGTATAAATTATCTTCTTTTGAAGTCATTTTTCTGCAGGTTGACAAATCGGTTTTATCAAGTATATCGATGGCTTCATCCAATAGTTTTGATACTTCTGAATAAATAAATTCCTGTGAATCGTATTTTGGTGCAGGATTACCGTGAAGAGCTTCTGTAAATGGCATATCACCAAACATATCAGTTGTATTCAAAGTACTAAATGCATACATGATTTTTGCCACCCCAATATAATTTGTTGAACTCTCCCTTTCTGCTGACTGTATCACATGAAGCGCATTAATCGATACATCGTGATAATGTCTCCTCCATTGTGGAATTCTATGTGCAGTCAAGTAGTCCCATCTGTCTTTTTCTCTATGATACCCTGATAATGTTGCTAATTGTTGAGTGAAATAAGCATCTGTTTCACCGTGGTCATAGATACTTGTAGCCATATTGGCTATAACCGGTGGCAATAAAAAATCAGGAGTACTGGTATATGGACTATCAAGGTCTTCGTTTACGTCCAAATATTTATCACAGGAAATAAAACCGGAAATAACGAATAATAGTATTAATGTCTTTTTTATCATTAGAAAGAAGATTTTAAAGTGAGTTCAATGCCTCGTGTTGCAGGGACATTGAAATAATCAAGACCGGCAGTACCCGTACCTCCAAGACCTGAACCATAATAATTGGTTTCGGGATCTCCTCCTGAATACTTAGTCCATAAAAACAAATTTCTACCTGATACGGAAATATTCAAGTTTTTCAACCCCAACTTTCCGGCCAAAAACTTTGGTAAATCATAATTCAATGAAATATATCTCAATCTGGTCCATGAAGCATCTTCGACAAAATTTTCACCGGCGTGTAAATAGTTTGCATTATAAAACGATTGATCTAAAATTACTTTTTTATCATTTTTCTCAAAATTTCCATCTCCTGTTTCAACTACACCATAGAATACCGTGGATTGATTTCTGTGTTCCTCCAAAGAACCATCAGTTCCTCTCGAAAGCATAAAGGCTTTTGTAAGATTCAGTACATCCCCACCAATCCTAAAATCAAACATAAAAGAGAGTGAAAAGGCCTTATACGATATATCATTTGTCAGACCAATGATGTAATCAGGTTCTCTATTGCCGATAAATACACTTTGGTTATCAACTTTTATCATACCATCTTTGTCAAATACATAATTTCCCTTATCATCTTTTACATATGTACCAATTCTAGGGTAACCATATTCATCCAAGACCAGCTCTCCTTTGTTATTTCTTAGATATTTTGTTCCTTCAATAGCCATCAATGGGTGACCTAATACCGAACTTGGTCTTGCTTCATTCAACAATTGACCATAAGTAACGGGATATTTAGACACAAAACTAGGCAGCTCTTTGAGTTTGGATATATTTCTGGATATATTTGAACTGATTTCCCAATTGAAATTTGTTTTGTCAAATATTTTTTGACTTAATATCAGCTCAATGCCTTTATTCTCAATAGAGCCGCTATTAAATACTAAAATAATCCAGCCGGAAGCAGGTGATATTCTGGATTGGATAATCTGATCAATAGATTTCATACTATAATAGGTGAAGTCAATCCTTGTTTTCCCCTTAAAAAACCTTAGATCCGTTCCTACCTCCCACGATTCTGTTGTCTCCGGTTTTAAATTTGGATTTCCTGCATAATAATCATATTTGAATCCACCACCGATTGTTTGAGTGGATTTCAGTACAGCTGTCAATCGATGAGGTGGTGCATCTTTACCTACTTGCGCCCAATTTGCTCTAAGTTTACCATAACTCAAAATATTATCAGAGGGTAAAAATTTAGATAAATCAACACCTAAACTGACAGAGGGGTAAAAAAATGAATTATTTGATTTTGGCAGTGTTGAAGACCAATCGTTTCTTCCGGTCACTCCAAAGAAAATCGTACTTCTATAATCAAATTTCACATCAGCAAAAACTCCTACAAGTCTTTTTCTGGTCAAATATTGAGTAGCATTTATATATTGAAGATTATTTATATTGTCAAGATCAGGATTTCTATATTTACTTCCATTTATGATTGTTAATTTGCTTTTGGTATCTTTAATATCATTACCTATGAGAGCAGAAAGATTAAATCCACCACCTAATTTTTTGTCATATGTCAATAAAAATGTGGAATTGGTTTTAATAAAACTTCTGTCTTTTTCTACTATAATCCCCTTATATCTTTTAGCGCTTCCTGCACTTTCGGGGCTGGTTATACTTTTATAAAATTGATTTGTGATATCTGTACCGATTCTATATACCGCTTTGAGATTGTCTGTAATTGCGTAATTGATAGAACCCATTGTCAATGTATGATTAACATCATCAGTATTAGGGTTATTTTCAGACATCCAATACGGGTTTTCGGGATTATTCCATTCGTCTCCTTCCGCTCTGGGAATTAGCCAATTCTTAGAACCATCAGGATTATAGTATTTGGACATATCATTATTGATGGGCCAATTGTAAACATTATACATCCTTCCAAGGCCACCTCTTCTATTATGAGATCTGATTAAATTGGAAGATAAGTTCAAGGATATTTTACTGTTTAATTTAGCTTTTCCTTTGAGTAAGACACCATATCTTCTATAGTTCTCTCCCGGAAATATCCCTTCTTGTGTGAGGTAATTTGTCGAGATATATACATTTGCTTTTTCGCTTCCCGTAGAAACTGACAAATCATACTTTTGTTTTAATCCGGTTTTTAAAAAATTACCTATATTGTCATATTTTTTATCATTTTTAGAAAATAAGGGACCCCATGATGAACGGGATTCAGGGTCATAAATTCCACGAAATCCTTGCTTATATTCTGTTTGTCTCTTAGGTAATCTTACCGCATCTTCTGCTCCAAAACTAGCTGAAAAATCTATATTAGTAACACCTGCTTTTCCAGATTTTGTAGTGATGATTATAGCTCCATTCGCTGCTTCAAGACCATACAATGCTGCTGCTGTCGGTCCTTTAAGGACAGTCACAGACTCAATATCTGATGAATTGATGTCCATAGCTCTATTTCCCCCATTGAAAGAAGCAGAATTATCAATCGGTATTCCATCAACTACAAAAAGTGGTTGATTATCTACCGCATCGCTAACAGAATTGGCACCTCTAATAAGTATTTGACTACTTGCACCCGGTGTACCACTTGAGTTTGTTACAAAAACCCCCGCTATTTTACCGTTAAGTGAATTGACTATGTTTTCTTGTTTTGAGTTGGAAATATCCTCACTTTTAATTTCCTGTATAGCATAATTCAATACTTTTTTATCTTTTTTTAATCCTAATGCGGTAATAACCACTTCATTTAGCTGCTCATCTTTGGTTTCAAGGGCTACATCTATTGTTTTTCTACCTGCAACTTCTATTTCAATATCCTTGTAACCGAGGTAAGAAAACTTGAGGATTGTATTTGTATTATTACCAACATCAATAGAATAATTTCCATTAAAATCCGAAAGGACTCCCTTGTTTGTACCTTTAATTATTACAGATGCTCCGATAATTGTCTCACCATCAGCAGCGTCAGTAATAACTCCTGAAACAATATGTGATTGACCAAATATAAATAGTGAAGTTAAAGAAAATAATGTAGATAATAGTAGTGTTTTTGTTTGTATCATCTCATGTTAGTTTTTAATGTCAAAACAGATTATGACATTAGGCAAATATACAAAAAGCTTTTAAAATATTACTTAACTCTAAGTAAAAATTTTTTAAAATAGAATTTATTTGGTGCAATTATTTGTATTGATTAAAAAAAAGGGAATTGTAAAAACTATTTTATAACAATTCAATTTCAAAACGTTACTATTCAAAAAACATAGCTAAATGTACTACAAAATCTTCAATTAATTGTTAACTTCGTACTTGAGTAGATACATAAAGATTAATGATTATAAAAAGTATTGTAATATTATTATTGGGAGTACTCCAACTTACTGTTGGTGCAGCTCAAGATAATTATTTGATGTTTTTAAATGAAGAGACAGATGCTGCTATCGGAAGAATCAAAGTTTTGGAAAATGCAAAAAAGGAGTTGTATATTTCCTATTATATTTTTAGTGATGATGCTACAGGATTGGTAGCCATCGATTTATTGCTTCAAAAAAAAGAACAAAATCCGGAAATTGATATCAAATTGCTAATAGATGCACAAGGAAACGATGTTGATAAAAGTTTATTATTTTATTTAGAACAACACGGTATTGAAATTAAGGTTTTTCATCCCTTACCAAAATTATTTGTGCCGTTAGAAAAAATAAGTATAAAGAATTATTTTGAAGCATGGAATAATTTGAATTACCGGATGCACGATAAATTGATAGTTGGAGATAGCAGGGAAGTAATAACCGGTGGAAGAAATATAGAAAATACTTATTTCAACTTGGCTAAAAAATCCTTTCACGATAGAGATTGTTATTTTTATTCTGAAACTTTGGGGAAAAAAGTTAGAGATTATTTTTTAAATCTTTGGAACAGCAAACATGTAAAACCCTTGATATACAGAAAATATTACAAAAAGGGTAAACACTATGAAAAACAAATAAATAAACTTAAAAATATAAGGAAATATATTCTTTTTAATAAAGCTAAGTATGAAAAAAATTCTTCGAAGTTTGATATTATCAAAACCGGTTATCCATTCAAAAAGCTTATTTTTCTTAATTCATATAATAAAATAACGGAAAAATTTGATCCTGACTATTTAAGTACGTCATTATTTAATTTATCACTTAAAATAAAAGAATCCTTTTTTATAGAAACACCGTATTTGGTTCCCACCAAAAGATTGTTTAAATTATTAACATATTTGAATAAAAAAAATATTAAGATGGAGTTTTTAACCAATTCCTTTTGTTCTTCAGATGCAATTCCGGTAGTAGCAGCTTATGATAGCGAGAAAGAAGAAATATTTGAAAGAAATGTGATATTATATGAGTATAAGGGGCCTAAATACCTTCATGCCAAATCAGCTGTTTTTGATGATAAAATTTCCTTGATTGGAACATACAATATGGATCCCAGATCTGCATATCTAAATACTGAATTAGTTTTTATTATTGAAGACGAAAACATTGCAGGTATTTTAAAATCAAATATTTTAAAAGATAAAATAAATAGTATAAAAGTTGAAAGAAATGCCGATAGCCCTCGGGGTTACTATAATTGTGATAAAGACCAAAAAAGCATGATGGGATACATTTTATTTAAAGTATTGACATTATTCCCTTTTCTATATTACCAGATTTGATGCCCGGTAACAATAATAATTATTTAAAACAACTTGTTTTCAGTGACGAATAGGCTTTAAGGGATTTGGAGATTGGTGGTAATCCCCAGATCCCCTAAGGCTTTTGTTCCGTATAAACCCGTATTATCCACGGATATTTTAAAGTCTCACTGAATTGTGCAGGTTAAAAAACTTTTACAATCTCTTTTTTCATAGTTTCCAAATTGGCTATTCTACCAAAATCTTTCATTTTTTCTTTGAAGGATTCCTCTTCCATCTTTTTTGAGAAAACCAATCTTTTTTCATCATTTTCCCACCTGAGAATACAATGAATTCTTCCATCTTCTCCCACTCCTGAGTATCTGGATATAAATCCGTCTTCTTGCTTTAAACTCTCGGTTATACCCGCAGAGATTTTTTTCCATTCACCTAAAAAACTTTGGTCATTTAGTTCAAAACTTGCTAAAACAATTACATTTCCCATAACAAATACTTTTTTTTAGTTTAATAATAAGAGCTATTACATCAATTAAAAAATAAATATTCCTTGCATGATGCACTATTGTTTTATTCCAAAAGCGCTCTTTAAATAATTTCGATGCAAAATTAGGTCTATTATTGTCAGCCTTATGTCAGGGGTGGGTTTTATTTTTAATTTTTTTCTTAAAATATTCCATTAATACAAATTTCCTGTCTTCAAATTTCTCATTCAAAAGTACAATAGTCTTAATCATATCAAGTCTAAACTCTCTAAAGTCATTCCTCAATCTGCAAAATGATATTAGTATCCAGTTTTCTCTCGAATGATATATAGCATATGGTTCAATAAGTCTTTCTGTAATTTCAGCCTTACTAATCGACTGATATGTAATTTTCAAAAGATTTTGATTTGTGATTGCTGTTTGAATCAATGATAGATTGTCACTTGTCGTTTCTCTTTTGAAATTACTGAAAAATGCTATGCGTTCTGATAGCAACGTCGTTTTGTCCTTGTTGGAATACTTCATTACAGCTTTTATTTTGGCAATAGCATTGCAATGATTTTCAATTAAGGACTTATCCTTGTTTTTTGAAATCAATTCAGCCGCAGTGATTAAAGCATTAGCTTCTTGCTCCGTAAACATAACCGGGGGCAGTCTGTACCCCTCTACCAAAGAATATCCTTTACCTTCAATAGTATAAATCGGAATACCTGAATTTTTCAATGTCTCTATATCACGATACACGGTTCGTATGGATATATCGAATCTTTTTGCGACATCTCTTGCAACTAAAAGCCGGTTAGATTGCAGTTGGGTTATTATCGATGTCAATCTTGAGAGTCTTGATTTCTCCTTTTTTGCCATATATAGTGATTCTGAATGAAAAAAGACTGCCTTATTGAAGACAGTCCTTTTTTATTTAATAGCTTCATGAAAACAGGCAATTTTTGTCCCAACTATATTAAAATAGTCGGGACAAAATTTGATGTGCTTTCTTGCAGGCACTTTAATATCTGAAAAAATTACTTCTTCAATAAATCCCTGATTTCTTTTAATAAATCATTGTCTGACGGTCCTGCAGGTGCCGGTTCTTCAACAGGCTTCTTGGTTTTATTATATGCTTTAACTATCATAAACATCACAAACCCCACAATAAATAAATTGATGATTGTATTTATCCATTTACCGTATCTAATCGCATTTTCAGGAGTGACCACTTTACCGTCTGCTCCCACCACAGCAGGATCTAAAACATATTTCATAGACGCAAAGTCCAATCCTCCCGCGAAATGTCCTACAATAGGCATTACAACATCATTTACAAATCCGTTGACAACAAGACCGATTGCACCAGCCATAATCACGGCTATAGCAAAATCGATAACATTACCGGTCATAATAAAATTCTTAAATTCTTTCCACATAGTAATTAATTTTTTTGAATTAGTTAATAAAAAACTCTACAATATCCATGAGAATCAGATTTGAATTATTTATATAAAAAAAACATGAATCTAAAACTCATTAGAAAGCAAATGTATAAAAATTAAAAATAAATACATATGTGTATTATTAATTTTAACATAAAATAATAATAATATTCTGCTTTTGACCGGTTTTGTGTTAATAAATTCCAATTATTAAAGGTTTTTTTGTCCATTATCCTTTAGCACCCATCCCCGGCCCTTCCCTCACGAAGGGAAGGGAGAGTGAATACAATTGCTTGTAATGGCTAAAGTAGATTAGTCTTTTAGGATAAAAAGTGGAGCTTTTGTGGTTTACCCTGTGAAATCAACGGAGTATTTCACTGGGGGTTGCATCTTCCTCCCTTGTAAGGGAGGATTGAGGTGGGTTCTAATGGGTATAAAAATTAATTCTAAAAATTTTACCGCCTTCACACACCTTTTTTACATTTTTATACGTCTTAATATCAAACAAACTCTTATCATATCATGCATAAATCAGTTTTTTCGCTTTTAGTTTTATTTTTTCTTACGTCTTTTGCGTGTAATACCGGCAAAACTACCAATATGGCAACTAAACACTCCAATTATAATTACAATTCCGCTTGGCACAAAGTGGATTCTCTAGAAAGGAAAGGTCTTTACAAATCAGCTATAAAAATCGTTGAGGAAATATACAAGTATGCTGATGAAGATAAAGAAGGAGGGCAAAAAATAAAGGCTCTGTTTTATAAAGGAAAGTATTCCAGTTTTCTTGCTGAAGATAACCTGGAAAGTTTTGAGAAAGTATTGCGTAAGGAGATAATTAAGGCAAGTTTTCCGGATAAACAGGTTTTTCAATCTATTCTTGGAGAATTTTATGATAAATATCTGAATGCTTCTTTGTGGAGAATACGCAAAATTACAGAAAGTAATGACACTACAAATGATGATATACAAACCTGGTCAATCTCGAGATTTATCAAAGAGTCTAATAAATTGTTTAACGAATCAATTTCCGATTCCGGCTTAAAGGATGTTTCTTATAAAAAATACAAGGAAATATTTACAGACCCTAAAAACACTGAGAAAATGCGTGATAACCTTTATGAAATTTTGGCTTATCGCGCTTTGGAACATTTTAAAAATGACAGAAATTATCTTCCAAAAACCAAACAGTCATTTATAATAAACAATAGTGAATATTTTGCAAAACCAGCTGTTTTTACGCAAATAGAATTAAAAAATACCGATAAAAATGATTCTAAATTTAAAACTCTAAGTCTATTTCAGGAATTGGAAAAATACAATCTTCAGACTAAAGATTATGAAGAGTTGATAGATATCGCTCTTAAAAGATTGGATTTTGTGTCAGGTCAATATAAAAAATCAGACAAACAGACTCTCTATCTAAAGACTCTTGATGATTTGATTGAGGAATACTCAGGTACAAAATCAGTGGCAGAAGTGATGTACAAAAAGGCTGTATTATACAAAAATATGGGTGAAAATAGCGACAAAAACCCTGACTCCAAATGGAAAATAAAAGAAGCCAGAGAAATTTGTCTAAATGTAATTAAGAACCACAGCGAAACATTTGGCGCTTCCCTTTGCGCACAATTATTGGATCAGATAGAAAAAAAACAATTGACTGTTAATATTGAAAAAGTAAATCTTCCTGATGAAAATATATTGGTCAATATCGGATTCAAAAATCTTGATAAGCTATACTTCAGATTGATTAAAATAAATCAAGAACAAATTGAGAAATACAATAAAAATGATGATAAGGTAAGTTTCTTAAAACAATTGCCAAGCTTGAAATCTTGGGATGTCAATTTGCCAAATGATGGAGATTATAGACAGCATACTGTAGAAACAGGAATTGCACCTCTTTCAATTGGTACTTATGCATTGTTATCTTCAACAAACAATAGTTTTACTAAAAATGATGATATTCTAGCTTATCAATTTATACATATATCACGATTGGCTTTTTGGAATAAAACTATTAAAAATGAAAACTATATTTTTGTAGTTGACCGCGAAACAGGAAAAGCAATAGAAAACGCAAATGTCGCATTGAGCTATATGGAATGGGATAGGAGATACAGAGAACGAAGAAAAGTGCAGTTTCTATCCGCTAAAACAAATTCAAAAGGATATATCAAGTATAAATCTAATGATAGACACGGTGCATATGATGTTATTGTCTCTAAAGGAAAAGATGTATTGAATCTGGAAGAGAATGTATATTCACAAAGGTACTATCACGAGCGAAGCTTTAATAAAATTTTATTCTTTACCGATCGTGCTATTTATCGTCCGGGTCAAACCGTCTATTACAAGGGGCTGTATATTCATAATGATAAGGACAGAATCCCTTCTATCAAAGCAAATAAGCGAGGAATTAAGTTGGAATTCAAAGATGCAAATTGGCAAAAAATCGGTGATGCAAGGGTTTCAACCAATGAATTTGGTACATTCAATGGTAGTTTTGTTATCCCCCAATCGGGATTGACAGGAAATATGAGAATACAAGAACAAACTACCGGAAGTATGATTTCATTTAGAGTTGAAGAGTATAAAAGACCAAAATTTGAAGTGTTCTTTGAGGATTATAAAGGAGACTACAAACTCGGAGATAAAATAAAGATAAAAGGTATTGCAAAATCTTTTTCAGGTTTTCCTTTGCAAAATGCTACTGTGGTATTTTCCGTAAAAAGGACTGTATTTTACCCTTATTTTTGGAGATATTTCACTACTCAAAGTATGATTGAAATTGCTCATGGTGAAACAAAATCTGACGATAATGGAAATTTCACCATTCCCGTAGAACTATTTGCTGATGATATTGACTTGAATTCCGGACTTCCCAATTTCAAATATCAAGTCAAAGCCGATGTGATAGATATGACGGGAGAAACCCATTCGGCAGTAAAATACATCAATGCCGGCGTAAACAATGTAAATATTTCTATGAATGTCAATTCAATGACAAAAACTGATAAACCGGTTGAAATAGAGATAAATTCCACAAATCACAGCGGACAAAAAGTAAATGCAAAAGGTACAATTACCATTTTCAAACTGGTAGAACCTTCTGTGTTCTACAAATCAAGGTTTTGGTCTAAACCCGATACTTTCATCTATAGCAAAGCAGAATTTCAAAAAGAATTCCCATATTTTGCCTACAAGAATGAAGATGAGCCAAAATATTGGAGTGTAGAGAAAACAGTAAAAACAATTGATTTTGATACCGGAAACAAAGAAAAATATACAGTCGATTTGCCCGTTGGAGAATACAAAATCGTTTTGAATTTTGACGATCCTAGCGGAAAAAATATAAAGTTAGAACAATTCTCATCTGTGTATTCTTCCGCTAAAAACCCAGTAAAAACTATCTTATTGACAGAAACGGACAAAGAGAAGTATATCCCTACAACAAGTGCGAAAATAAGATGGCAATCGGCGATCAAAAACCTAAATGTGTATTATAATCTTTGGAAAGGGAATTCTGATTTATTTGGAAAAAATTGGTTGAATCTAAGCAATTCAAAAGCCATTACAATCAAAATATTGGATGAGCATAAAGGAGGAATCGTTGTGGAGAATACTTTTGTTTACAACAACAGGTTTTACAATGAAACAAAAACCATTAATGTCCCTTGGGAAGACAAAGAACTTAAATTTGAGTACTTGAGTTTTAGAAGCAAATTGTATCCCGGTCAAGATGAAGAATGGAAAATCAAGATAAGCGGTAAAAACGGGGATAAAGTTCTTGGTGAGATACTAACAAATATGTACGATGCTTCTTTGGATAAAATATATAAACAAGATTGGCAGAAGAGTATTAACTATCCTGTGGTAGATTACAATTATACCAATTCATACGGATTCAATACCTCCAATGCACGATATTTGTATATTAGAGATTGGAGAGATCACCATACCGATAGATATCAAAAGATATATAGAAGACTCAACTGGTTTGGTTTCCATGTGAGTAGCAATTACGGTATAGATATGTATATTGCGGATGGTGTATCGATGAGATCAGAAGTGAAAATGTCTAAAAAAATGAATATGAGTGCTGCACCAAGTGCTGTTTCTTTAGAATCCGTTGAAATACGAGATGGAGCTACTCCAAACTATTATGATCCTGAAGGTGTAACGTCTAATGATTCGACGGAATCAGATAAATCGCAAGATAGTCAAGAAGAAGTACAACTCAGAACAAATCTAAATGAGACGGTATTCTTTTTTCCTGATATTATCACGGATAAAGATGGTAATTTCATTCTTAAATTCAAGATGAATGACGCTCTTACAAAATGGAAATTGAGGATGTTTGCCCATACCAAAGACCTTAAATTCGGGTATAGTGAGAAAGAAATCATCACTCAAAAAGAATTGATGATTACTCCAAACAATCCGAGATTTGTAAGAGAGGGAGATGAATTGACATTCAAAGCCAAAATCGATAATCTTACGGACAAATCACTTGACGGGACTGTTTGGGTAGAATTGTATGATGCAGAAAATATGAAGCCATTGGAAACAATATTTTTGAAAGGAGAGAAAATCAAAAGTTTTTCAACTGATCCAAAAGGCTCTGCTCTTGTCAGCTGGAAACTCAAATTTCCAAAAAATGTAAGCAATTTGCTTATATATAGATTTTATGCAAAAGCCGGTGATTTTAGCGATGCCGAAGAGGGTATTTTACCTGTTTTAACCAATCAAAAACTTGTCACCGAGACAATGCCTCTTTGGGTAAAAGGACGTGAAACAAAAACATTCACCTTCAAAAGTCTGGCAAATTCTACGGGAAAAGACCTGAAAAATATAAACTTTACAATTGAGGCTACATCACATCCCATTTGGTTAGCGATACAGTCTCTTCCATATCTTGATAATGTAAGTTGCGAAAATTCAATTAGCTATACCAATGCTCTTTTTTCCAATCTACTTGCCAAAAAGATTACAGATGACAATCCAAAAATCAAAAGGATTTTTGATAAATGGAGTAAGGCAAAAACAAATGCTGATAAAGATGCATTGTTGAGCAATCTTAGTAAAAATCATGAATTGAAAAATATATTGTTGGAGGAAACCCCTTGGGTGCTTGATGCTATTGATGAAGAACAGCAAAAACGCAATATCGCCTTGTTATTTGACCTCAATCAAGTAAGAAATAACAAAAATGCTTTTATCAGAAAACTAAAGGGGATACAAAACTCCGATGGTGGATTTCCTTGGTTTGTTCGTGGCAAAAGCAGTAGATACATCACCCAATATATCATCGAGACTTTTGGTAGAATGAAGAAACTCCGGCTGATAAATGGTGAAAGAGAATTAGATAGAATACTCAATGACGCAATTGATTTTGTCAATAGAGATGTTGTTAAAGATTATAAGAAAATGTTGGAATTGGCAGCCGAAGGTAAAATTGATTTGGAAAAAAATCACCTCGGTTCATTGATGATTCACTATATGTATGCTATTCAGTTTTATTCCGATTACAGGATGAATGAAGATTTGCAAAAAGCATACGATTATTACTTTGGACAAGCTAAAAAATATTGGCTGGACAGACCTCTTTACCTAAAAGGAATGTTAGCACTGGTATTGCACAGAGGAGATGAAACTTCAATAGCAAAAGAAGTATTGAGAGCAGCAGAAGAGCAGTCTATTACCGATGAAGAATTGGGCATGTATTGGAAGTCATATCACGGTTATCACTGGTGGCAAATGCCGATAGAAACACAGGCTTTGATGATAGAGGCTTTTGATGAAGTAAATAACGATATGGAAATAGTCAATCAGCTCAAGATTTGGTTATTGAAGAATAAGCAAACCAATAGATGGAAAACAGATAAGGCTACCGTTTCAGCTATTTATTCATTGCTTTTTGACCAAGGAGGTACGATTAGTGAAACAGGATTGGTTAAAATATATGTTGCGGATGAAGATATTACCAAGGATTTAGCCAAAGACGATATCCAATCGGGTACGGGTTATTACAAGAAAAAATGGGCGGGAAATACAATTACTCCGTCAATGTCTGACATCAAAATAGAAAACCCGAATAAAGACATTGCTTGGGGGGCAGTTTACTGGCAATACCTACAGGATTTGGATAAAATAGAAAGCTTTGAAGACACACCTTTGAAAATCAAAAGAGAATTGTACCTGGTAAAAAATACGGACAAGGGTGAAAAAATGACTGAAATAAATAAAGGAGATGCCCTCAATCCCGGTGACCTTATAAGGGTGAAAATACGGCTTCAAGTGGATAGGGAAATGGAATTTGTACATCTTTCTGATCAGAGAGCGGCTACTTTTGAGCCTTTGGAGCAAATAAGTGGATATCATTGGCAAGGAGGATTGGGCTATTATCAAAATCCAAGGGATACCAAAATGAATTTCTTTATTGACTTTTTGCCGAGAGGTGTTTTTGTACTCGAATATTCGCTTAGAGCTACTCAATCAGGGGTTTTCTCCAATGGAATAGCAGAATTGCAAAGCTATTATGCACCTGAATTTAGTAGTCATAGTGAAGGTTTGAGGGTGAAGGTGAAATAAATTATCACTTGGTGGAAACCTTTAGGTTTCAAAAGATTTGATGGAAAATTATTTGAGGAAATCAATACAGTTCCATTTTTTTTTCATCACTCTAATTTTTTTCGAAACATTTTTTACAATAATTATGTTTTACCTTAGTATGTTTAACCCACATTATTCACGGGTTTTAGTAGTGAGGGTTCAAAATACTAATAGTAAAGTGAAAAGCAAGAAGTTTTTGCCGGGTTATTGGACGCCCATTTTTGAAGCATAAAATTTTTTTAAGAATTGCCTTTAATTGCAGGTAGCTTGAGCTCGTAATAGAAATACTTGTGAATAATGCGGGTTAAATAAAGTGTTTGTGTGAAAACATTTACTTAAATATATAAATACTAATACTAAAAGAGATGGAAATTAATTTGGAAAGAGGATATTTGGAAAAAAACAAAAAACCCTTTGTGATCGCAGGTCCTTGTGCAGGAGAAACAGAAGAACAACTAATGGAAACAACAATTGCTTTGGCAAAAACAGCTAAAGTCGATATGCTTCGTGCGGGTATTTGGAAACCCAGGACAAGACCCGGAACATTTGAAGGAATAGGTGCAGAAGGCTTGAAATGGATGGTTCAAGCCAGAAAAGAAACCGGTTTGCCTGTCACAGTAGAAGTAGCAAACACAAATCACATCGAACACGCTTTAAAACACGATATAGATGTTCTTTGGATTGGGGCTAAAACCGCCGTAAATCCCTTTTCGATGCAAGAAATTGCAGATGCACTTAAAGGTACTGATGCTAAGGTATTGGTGAAAAACCCGATAAACCCCTCTCTTGCATTGTGGCTTGGTGCTATAGAACGATTGGAAAATGTCGGTGTGAATGTTCTTGGTGTAATACACAGGGGATTTAGTGATTTTGGCAATAAAAAATATAGAAATAATCCTACTTGGCAGATTCCTATTGAGTTGATGTTAAAAAGACCGGATTTGGCGATAATCAATGATCCAAGTCACATTTGCGGTAATAGACATTTGTTGAGTTCTGTTGCTCAAAAAGCAATGGATCTTAATTTTGATGGAATAATGATAGAGGTTCACCGCGATCCGGATAATGCTTGGAGCGATGCAATGCAGCAAATCACGCCATCGGCTTTTGATGAATTAATAGGCGGGTTAATAATACGTAATGAAAAAGGAATTGGTCAAAATGCACCGGAAGAACTTGAAGAAAACAGAAGAAAAATAGACAATATTGATGAAGAATTAATCAATATCTTGGGAAAAAGAATGGATATAGTGAGAAAAATAGGTGAGTACAAAAAAGCCAATAACACTTCGGTTTTTCAAAAATCAAGATGGAAAGAAATCGTGGATCAAAGGATTGAATTAGGAGAATCACTGGACTTGAGTTCAGGTTTTATCCAAAAAATACTCAAAGCTATTCACGATGAGAGTATCAATATCCAAGAAGGGATATTGAATAAAAAGTGATATTCACAAACATAAAAAATCTTGGGATATCAGCATAAAGCCTTTAGATCACAGAGCTTTCAATGCTTTTAATGCTTCTTCTATATGTTTTTCCGCTTTTTTCATGCTGTTAAAAATATACACGATTGTGCCTTTTTTATCTACAACATATGTCACTCTACCGGCAATCATTCCTAAATATTTGGGTACACCAAACATTTTTCTAACATCTTTATCAGTATCTGCTAACAGGGTAAAAGGTAAATTGTATTTTTTGGCAAATTCTTTATGAGATTTCACATCATCGCTGCTTATTCCTATTACTTTAGCATCTAAATTTTTAAAAGTTTCAAATTCATCTCTGAAAGAACAAGCTTCTTTAGTACAACCCGGTGTGTCATCTTTGGGATAAAAATAGATTACTATTGCTTGCTTACCAAGTATTGAATCTATCGAAAAAATATTATTGTTTTGGTCTTTGAGTGTGAAACTTGGGATTTTATCCCCAACTTTAAGTTTTGAGGATTGTGCATTCGTTTTTGCTATTAAAACGGCTCCAAAAACAATCATTAAAGCAAATAGATATTTCATTGTTATGTAAATTTATTGATTAAAACAAAAAGCTGTGCCACTTAATATAACACTCAAAGTGATTATATGTTTGAAAATGGGAGTTATCATTTCTAAACCCCATAAAGCCAAGATATGAATAATCAGTGCAAAAAAATATTTCATTGTTATGTTATCAATTAAAATTGTATTCTATATCCACCATATGGGAAAAGCCCAATTTGGTTTGTATCTTGAATCTTTTCGGTTCTTTCATTATAATTTCTTGTTAATGTATTTTCATTGTTGAAGATATTATCAACAGCTATAAAAAGAAAGTGAGTTACTCTCTTTTTGTTTATTCTATATGAAATTTTAAAATCTGTTTTTTGAAAATTATTAAACCTTGATTTATATGCATTTTCAAAATCTCTAACTTCTTCTCCGGCTTCTATTGATTTTTCTAAATCGATGGGAATATATCTTTTACCTCCGGATACAGTTGTTTTAAAATCAAAAATCAAAGCATTAGATTTGCCGGTCTTTATTTCATATCCAAATAAAACATTTCCCACAAACCCCAGACTAAACGGAGAATAATATTCATGATCTGTTCCTCCTTTAAATTTACTTTCAAATATTGATGCGGTTATTAAAAAATAATAATTATTACTATAAAATTTTTCAAAAGTTAATTCTAATCCATAATTATTTCCAGTTCCGGTGTTTTTTAGGCTGTCCGGTATCCAAAAGGAGAATTCTGCCCCCTGTGTCACTGTAGAATAAAAGGGATATTTTTTTGAAACAGGAATATTAAACAATTTTTGATAATACATTTCTGCTTTTATCCTAAAATTGCGCTCAAATGATTGATCATATCCTATAACGAAATGATGACTTCGACTAAAATCTAAATCTTTATTTGTTTGTTGAACGATTCCCATGGATGAAATATAATTTCGAGCATAATATATCAATGGCAACATTTGACTGTGCAAGCCATAACCTAAAGCAAAAGTTTTATCTTTAGATATCTGATATTTTATTCCAATTCTTGGTTCAATTGCATAAGCTCCATTAAGTGTCAAGTATTGAAAATGAATGCCGGTATTGATGGTTAATTCATTTGTTGGTCTATATTGCGAACTTGCGTAAGATTGTAATATCGAAGTATTGCCTTTTTCATCAAAATTGATATGATACAAAGTCGAATCCTTGTTATCCAATTCTTTTTGGTAAAAATCATAAACTTTTGGTTGATAAGAAATTCCTAACTTTATGAAATTTTTAGATGAGAATTTGTGATTTAATTCATATTTGAATGTGTAGTAATAATTATTTAGTTTTAGATTTTCTTTGAGTTTTGGTTTTTTATCCAAATAAACATATTCTCTCAATATACTTATTTTTGTAGCAGCCATCAAATAGCTAAATCTCCCATAGGTTTTATTATTAAAAATATAAGAATGGGTCAAACCGATGAATCCGGTATTTGAACCAAAAGTAATATCATCATTATCGGTAGATTCCCAATCTTCGGGACTTCTTTCACTATCTAAGATAGACAAGGTACTTGTTCCGCCAATACCGAATATGTTCAAATTACCATATTTTTTTGTAGGCAAATGTATTTTAAATGAAAAGTCTTGAAAGTTTGGAATTCCACTTGATTTGAAGTTTATCCCAATCTTTTTAGCCGGTTTCATCGATAATAGTCTATAGTTAATTAGATAGGAAGCCCGGCTATCCTTTGAAAATCCACCTTCTGATCCAAATTCCAATCCGTTAAGACCTGCTTGAAACACATATTCGCGTTTTTCACTATTTCCATTGCGCATTTTTAGATCAAAAACGGCTGAATTTTTATTACCATATTCAGCAGGGAAAGCACTTGTGATAAAATCAGAATTAGCTAAAAGATTATTGTTTAACATACTGAAAATTCCCCCACTTGTTCCAACAAAGCTAAAATGATTTGGATTTGGTATTTCAAGTCCTTCAAGTCTCCACAAAATTCCGGTAGGAGAATTGCCCCTAACAATTATGTCATTTCTCATATCACCACCTCCAACTACTCCGGCGTAATTGGAAGCCATACGTGCAGGATCAGCTCTGCTTCCGGCATAGCGCCCTGTTTCTTCAACTGAAAAAGTCCTTGCACTAATAGATGCCATTTTGTTTATAGCTTCATTCTTTTTATTTGCGGTTATCACCACTTCATTTAAGCTAAAAACATTTTCTTGAAGTTCAATATTTAGAAATACTTCTTTCCCTGAAGTAATCAGAATATTGTTTAAAATAGATTCATTGTATCCAACAAACTGTACAATGAATTCTTGACGACCAAGCTCAATACTATCAAATTTGAAATATCCGTCAATATCTGTAGTTGTTCCAATTATTGGGTTCGAATTCTTTAATATTATTGTAGCACCAATCAATGGTATTTTTGTTTGCTTGTCAACGACTACACCTCTTACGGTTTGTTTTAATGGTTGTGCCAAAACATTTAGAGATAAGAATATTATCAATAATAATGTGATTTGCTTTTTAGTATTACTTTTCATGATTTTGAATTGTTTTATTAAAAAATTTATAAATCAAAAGTAATCTATTATCAGCGAAAAAAAAGCTGATAGGGGTATGTGACAAACTTATGTGACAAACAGCAAGTTTTTGGGGTTAATAACAGGATTTTGTGATGAAATACAGGCTATTTTTCAAATTTTTGCATCTTTTCATTAAAATTCGAAATCAAATTTCTGGAGACAGGAATCTCCCCGGGAAATGACTGTAACTTTAATTTATACCCTTGGGCATTTCCATCTACATTAATTATTTTATTGATATTTACAAGATAAGATCTATGGGTTTTTACGATGTAGGAAAATGCAGATAATTTCGAAAGAAATTCTTTTATTGTTATTCTTTTTATCAATTTTCTGATGGAATTTTCTTCGGTGAAAAATATTTCGATATAATTTCCATCTGCTTTCACAAATAGTAGTTTTGAAACATCAAGATCAAAAATTTCATCTTTAACTTGGGTTTGAATAGTCACAAAACTAGTGATATCTTTTGTTGAATAATCTAATTTAAACTCTTTTGCTTTTTTGCTATTTTGATAAAATAAATAATTAAAGTTTAAAGGAACTATAATAAAAATAAAAAGTAAACCCTCCAGAAAAGTGTGTCCTATCTCCTCAAAAAAATAGTTTGATGACCAATTGTTAGGATTAAAATAAATAAAATCTCTGATCAAAAATTGCGCAATCCCGATAAATAATAATGTTGTTACAATAAACAATAATTCTTTTCCAACAGTCCACCTTTCTTCATTACTTGATTTGATATTTACAATTACAACAATAATAGCAAAAGCTAAAACAGCTACGGTTGCATGGATAATACAAATCCATACATATTCAAATTTGTGTTCACCTGAAACAAGATTAAATGGTTTGAATATGTAATTGAATATAAAAGTCAATATAAAAATAAGAAAACTAATAAAAAACAGAGACTTACCATTATAATAATATGGATATGGCTGAGATAAAAAATTCAAACTAATATTTTTCTTCATTTTATACTGCTTGTTTGACAAAATTATAATTTATCCCCAAGATTTTTATTATTTTCTTTAATTTTTGTCTTTTTGTCGACAAAATACCTTGTTTTATCTAAATACTGTCTAAAACCCTATACTGTGTTTTGCATAGTACTATAATTTATCATATCTTTGCATTATCAATTAAATTAATAAAAATTATGAAAGTAGAAAACACAAAGGCACAGATGAGAAAGGGGTTTTTGGAAATGATAACTCTACTTATAATTTCTGAGAAAGAATCATATCCTTCAGATATTATAAAAAAGTTGAAAGAAAACAAACTAATTGTAGTGGAGGGTACGATGTATCCACTATTAACACGGTTGAAAAATGCAGGATTTTTGAGTTATAATTGGAAGGAATCTTCTTCCGGACCTCCAAGAAAATACTATAGTTTGACTGAATCCGGTCAAGATTTTTTGGGAGAGTTAACCGAAACCTGGAACGGATTAAAAAATGCAGTAGAATCATTATCAAAAACAAAATAAAAAACAATAAAAATGAAAAAGATAGTTAATATAAATTTGGGAGGTTATCCATTTACAATAGATGTAGATGCTTATGAAAAAATGGAGTCCTACTTTAGTTCATTGGAAAAATATTTTTCAAATTACGAAAATCCACACGAAATCATATTTGATATTGAGATACGTATGGCGGAATTATTTAAAGAAAATGCAGGAACAAATGCAATACTTTCAAATCAAGATGTAGAAGAGGCAATCAAAGTATTGGGAACACCGGAAGATTTTTCAAAAGAAGATTTGGAAGAAAATGATATGGAAACCGAAAACCTTAATGACAAAACTCGGTATTATAAGAGAAGAAGTGAGTATAGGGTGGGCAAAAAAATATTTAGAGATCCGGAAAATAAAATAATCGGTGGAGTTTGTTCAGGTCTTGCAACTTATTTCGGGATTCCAGATCCTATTTGGATAAGATTATTATTTGTAGTATTGGTTATTTCCGGTATTAGTCCGGTTGTATATATAATTTTGATGCTGGTAATTCCCAAAGCGGTAACTGAAGCCGATAGAAAGGAGATGAGAGGAGAGCCTATCGATATTGACACGATTGCCAAATCAATAGAAGATGAAATAGGTAATATAACAGATCAATTTCAAGATTTTGCCTCTTCTTTTAAAAACAGGAGAAAAGACAGAAGGGCAAACAGACGCAGAAGAAGGAGATAATTTACTCATAGGATTTTTCAACACTATCCTTGATTTTGATAGTCGTAAATAATTCTGATGATTTCGTTTCCGTATTTTTTTAGTTTAGCTTCGCCTATACCTGTAATTTGCAGTAATTCCAGATTGTTTTTGGGTTTAAACCGGCATAATTCTTCCAGGGTTTTATTAGAGAGGATAATATATGCCGGTATATTATTTTTTCTTGCCAGCTCGATTCTCCATTTTTTGAATACATTGAGCAAGGTATTATCTACATCTTTTTTATCCGTAAATAGTTTTACAGGTTTTTTCTCTTTTGTTTTAGGCACAAAATCTACGATATCTACTTTTAATTTATTCTCCAGTACAAGTTTTGACAGGGGAGTCCATCTCAAATTGGAGCTATTGGTATAATCAATATTAATTATTCCCTGATTAATCATTTGGATAATATAATTTTTCCAATTTGCTCCGGAAATATTCCTGCCGACTCCAAAAGTCTTTATTTTGTCACAATTCTTTTGTTTAATCTCGGCTCTATAAGAGCCTTTTAGTACACCGATTAATAATTCTATTCCCAATTTTTCATTACATCTTTTAATTGCAGACAATGCCATCATAGCTTGAGTAGTTCCATCTTTTTTTATAGGAGGATTCAAGCAGTTATCACAGTGTCCGCATTTTTCGCTTCTATATTCACCAAAATAATTTAATATCAAATTGGTTCTGCAATCGGAGCTATTGCTATACTCCCACATTCTATCCAATTTTGCTCTTTGGACTTTTTTAAATACATCATTGGCTTCGCTCTCGTCTATAAATCTCTTCAATTTGATATAATCACCCCAACTGTAAAACATGATAGCTTCTGACTTTTCTCCATCTCTACCTGCCCGGCCGATTTCTTGATAATAGGCTTCAAGATTCTTAGGCATATTATAGTGAATCACAAATCTAATATTAGGTTTATCTATACCCATTCCAAAAGCTATTGTAGCACAAATAATCTTAACTTCATCATTTTGAAATTCTCTTTGGACTTTGCTTCTGGTTTGGGAATCAAGACCTGCGTGATAATACACCGCTTTATGCCCTGCACTAAGCAATTTTTTTGCTACATTTTCAGTATCTTTTCTGCTCAAGCAATATATTATGCCTGAAGCATCATAATAATTTCTTAATATCTTTTTTATTTTTTCTATTCTCT
>JALVEE010000235.1 GCA_027008645.1 Saprospiraceae bacterium | reverse complement strand
GTAAATTTGTAATCGGTGGGCCGCATGGAGATACCGGATTGACAGGAAGAAAGATTATAGTTGATACTTATGGAGGAAAAGGAGCTCATGGAGGTGGTGCTTTTTCAGGTAAAGATCCGAGCAAAGTCGATAGATCGGCAGCATACGCTACTCGACATTTGGCCAAAAACTTGGTGGCAGCCGGAGTAGCTGATGAGGTTTTGATTCAAGTATCTTACGCGATTGGAGTAGCAAAACCAGTAAATATTTATATCAATACTTACGGTACAAACAAGACCGGATACAGCGATTTTGAAATAGCAGACAAAGTAGCTGAATACTATGATATGAGTCCTGCAGCTATAGAAAAAAGATTGAAACTCCGTAATCCGATTTATCTTGAAACAGCAGCATACGGTCATTTCGGTAGAAAGAATGAAGTAGTCAATAAGGAGTTCAAAAGATTTGATTATACCACCAAAGAAGATGAAGTGATAAATATCGAAGTTGAGTTGTTTACTTGGGAAAAATTGGATTTGGTAGATGATTTTAAGCAAATGTTTCTGTCTTAATCGTAAAATTATACTCTAAAGGATGGATTTATTTACCATTTTGACATTATTGATTGTGCTTTCAGCAATATTTGGCTTTATAAACGAAAAGTTTTTTAAGCTGCCTGACACTATCGGCATTATGATGATTACTATTCTGTTTACCTTGGGGATAGTGATTTTCGGAAGTCTGTCACCCGGTTTGGTAGAGACAGCAAAGTCTTTGGTATTAAAATTGGATTTCAAAACTGCTCTATTGGATATAATGCTTAGTTTCCTTTTATTTGCCGGTGCTATGCATACCAATTTCGACCAATTGAAAATCCAAAGATATCCTATTCTTATATTTGCAACCGTTGGTGTGGTACTTTCTACATTTATGGTTGGATATTCGATGCATTTTGTGTTACATCTATTAGGTTATGATGTGAAATTGATATACTGCTTGCTTTTTGGTTCACTGATATCACCTACTGACCCAATAGCTGTTCTCGGTATTTTGAAAAAAGCAGGAGTGCCCAAAAAACTCGAGGCTAAAATTGTTGGTGAATCATTGTTTAATGACGGTATTGCGGTAGTAGTTTTTATCACTATATTTCAAATAGCAAAAGGTGGTGAAGCGGATGCCGGAATTTCTGAAGTTCTCCACCTTTTGACAGTCGAAGTAGGAGGAGGAGTTATTTTGGGTTTGGCTCTTGGCTTTTTGGCATATATTATGATGAAGGCTATCGATAGCTATGCAGTGGAGGTTATGATTACTCTGGCTATTGTTACGGGAGGATATTTGATAGCAAGTCATTTTCATGCATCAGGACCTTTGGCTATGGTAGTGACGGGTTTGATCGTAGGTCACGACACCATTAGGGATACGACGATGTCCAAAACGGTGGAGATGTATGTGGATAAATTTTGGGAGATTCTCGATATGTTTTTCAACGCAATTTTATTTGTGATGATCGGATTGGAAATGCTTGTTTTGGAATGGAAAACACAATATATAGCCTTGGGTTTGATAGCGACCTTGATTGTATTGGTCGCCAGATATATCTCCTTGTATTTTCCGATTATGTTTTTCCGTAAAAAATTGAAATTCGTAAAACACACTAATATTGTGATGACCTGGGGTGGTTTGAGAGGCGGCATTTCTATCGCTTTAGCCCTGTCTTTAGCAGACAATATGAACAGGGATCTGTTCGTTACCATTACTTATGTGATAGTACTGTTTTCAATTTTGGTTCAGGGATTATCCGTAAAGAAATTGGTCTTGAAGTTAAAATATAAAACGAGTAAAGTTGAAGAGTAAATATATTTCAATATTTTTAATTATTTTCGGAATAAATTATTTGTTTTCGTGCAATTCAAATAAATCCGTTGGTTCTGATAAAAAAATCACTATGCAAAATATAAAATTGGATACTGCTACATTTGGTGCAGGATGTTTTTGGTGCGTTGAAGCCATTTTTAGTGAATTAAATGGAGTGGAAAGCGTTGTTCCCGGATATAGCAACGGACATGTCGATAATCCTGATTACAAAATGGTATGTACAGGAAATACCGGTTATGCCGAAGTTTGCCAAATAGTGTATGATCCAAAAACTATTTCGTTCGCAGAATTGCTGGAAGTGTTTTGGACTACTCACGACCCTACGACATTGAATAGACAGGGCAATGATATCGGAACTCAATATCGTTCAGCTATTTTTTATCACAATGAAGAACAGAAAAAGATAGCACTTGATTCAAAAGCCAATATTGCACCTAAAATATGGTCGGGTGATATCGTAACCGAGATAACACCGGTGAAAAACTTCTATTTAGCCGAAGAATATCACAATGACTATTTTGCAAATAATGCCAATCAAGGTTATTGTAGGATTGTCATTGAACCAAAGGTATTGAAATTTAGAAAATTATTTAAAGATAAATTAAAGAAAAAATAAAATGGATAATACAAAACATACCCCGCTTTATGATAAACACGTTGCTCTTGGAGGGAAAATGGTAGAATTTGCAGGCTATATGATGCCTGTACATTACGATACTACCATTCAGGAGGAACACGAGAATGTTCGTGCTAATGTAGGCGTTTTTGATGTCTCTCATATGGGAGAATTTATAATCGAAGGTAAGGAAGCACTGGATTTAGTACAAAGCATCACTACCAATGATGCTTCGAAGCTTATTGTGGGGCAAGCCCAATACACTTGTATGCCAAATGATGAAGGAGGAATCGTAGATGATATGATCATATATAAACTTAGCGAGGAAAAGTTTATGCTTGTGGTCAATGCATCCAATATGGAAAAAGATTGGAGTTGGATAAAAAAACATAATACTTTTGATGCTGAAATGCGCGATGACTCGATGACAATGGGTATTTTGGCAGTCCAAGGTCCAAAGGCTACGGCTTTAGTCCAAAAGCTGACAAGTAAGGATTTATCTGAAATAAAATTCTACCACTTTGCAGTCGGTGATGTGGCAGGAGTTGACGATATTATTATCTCTGCCACGGGATACACCGGATCAGGTGGATTTGAATTGTATATTCCCAATGATAAAATGAATAGAATCTGGGATGCATTATTCGAAGAAGGAAAAGAACTCAATATTCTACCTGCCGGTTTAGGAGCAAGAGATACCCTTAGGCTTGAAATGGGATACTGTTTGTATGGAAATGATATAGACGATACTACTTCTCCTATCGAAGCGGGATTGAAATGGATTACCAAATTCAAAAAGGAAGCTGATTACCCCTCAAAACAACTGTTTGTTGAGCAGTACAAAAACGGAGTAGATAGAAAACTGACAGCTTTTAAAATGGAAGGAAAGAGAATTCCAAGACACGGATACAAAGTTTTTGACGAAAATGGAGAAGAAATCGGATTTGTGACTTCCGGTACATTCTCTCCCTCATTGGATATACCCATAGGAATGGCTTATGTAAAACCCGAATATTCAAAACCCGGATCAAAAATATATATTGAGTTCAGGAAGAAAAAAATGGAAGCAGATGTGGTGAAATTGCCTTTTTATAAAGGTGCTTGAGAACCCACCCCGGCCCTCCCTTACAAGGGAGGGAGCAGTGCAGGATAGTTGAAGATACAGGTTTTAGAATAAAGACACAAGGGGTTAAGTTTGGGTATTATAAAAAACCGCTAAGCGGTTTAATATGAATAGCCCCGTATGAAATGCGGGGTAAATGAATGAGGGGAAAAGGAACGCCGAAGGTGTTCAATGTTCAATTTCTCCGTGTTTCTTTGTGTCTCCTCCGTGTCCCTTTGTGTAACAAACTTATACCAAAATAACTTCTATACCTGTGGATTGGAGCTTGCTTAATTCCTCTTTCTTAATGTTATTGTCTGTAATGATGATATCTATATAGTCCAAACTGCTTATTTTTGCTAGACTTTTACGTGAAAATTTACTGGAATCAACGACTACAATCACCTTTTTTGCTATTTTAATCATAGCCCGACTTATCGCTGCCTCTGAGATTAATGGTGTGTAAATCCCGCTATCAATAGATATACTGTCAGCTCCTATGAATGCAATATCGCATCTTAACTCATTAATGGTTTTTAGTGTGATTGGTCCTATCAATGACCTCATTTCGGGACGCAATTCTCCTCCGGGAATTATAACATCTACTTTATTATAATCCGCACAAATATCTGCAATCGGCAGGGAATTTGTTATCAAATTAATATCAAATTCCTCTAAGTTTTTTGCTACTTCTAATGTGGTTGAACCCGAATCGATCACTATTGAATCTCCATTTTTTACAAATTCAATAGCTTTTTTCCCTATTTTTTGTTTTTCAGTATAATTTATTTTTAGTTTTTGGTTAAGACTCAAATCAAAATTGACAGGCTGCGATTTTATCGCTCCCCCCCTTGTCTTTATCAGTAATCCTTTATTCTCTAGATGAGCCAAATCGTTGCGTATAGAGACTACACTGATGCCAAATCTCTCACTTAACTCATTTACAGAAACCTTTCCATTTATATTTATTAAATTTAGTATTTCTGTCCTCCTTTTTAAGGTATTCCTCTCTGTTTTCATAGTGAATGTGTTCCGATTGTCTTACACAATAATACAAAAATACTTTTTTTTAGACAAAAAACGAAATAAGTTGTTAATTAATTTGTAAAAATTGCGAAAGCTTATTATATTTGTCGCAAGAAAAGCAAAAGAAAGGAAACGAAAGATAAAAGGTCTTGTAATGATGGATAAAGATACATATACGTTAAAAGAGATAAAACAACAACCTGAATTATGGTTGAAAGTTTTTCAGTTGATAAAAGTACAAAAGGATGAAGTTAGTAGATTTATTGAGGATATATTATCAAATGAAGAGTCGGAAGTGATATTTACGGGTGCAGGTTCTTCTTTTTTTATCGGGGAAATGGTTGCGCCATTTTTTCAAAAAGATACAGGTATTAGTTCTAGGGCTGTTGAAACAACTGAAATTGTTACTCACCCGGAGTTTTTTATCAATAAGAAAAGAAAGACTCTTTTGGTATCGTTTGCCAGGTCGGGTAATAGTCCGGAGAGTGTAGCAGCTTTAAAATTGGCAAACAAAGTTTCGGACAATGTAAAACACTTAATTATCACTTGCAATAGTAATGGTGCACTTGCCAATATTGATGGCAAAGAAGTTTATTCTATTGTATTGCCGGAAGAAGCAAATGACAAGAGCCTTGCAATGACAAGTAGCGTTACTTCAATGGGGATAGCAGCATTACTGGTGGGGCGTCTTGATGATTTGGATAGAATGGATTTGGAATTACAAAAAGCATCTGAGCTATACAAAAGCTTTTTTGATAAATTCACTGATAGTTTGGAGGAAATGGCAAAAATTGATTATCAGAGAGCGGTTTTCCTTGGTTCCGGACCTATGAAAGGGGTTGCACACGAAGCTCATTTGAAATTGCAAGAGTTAACTGATGGTGAGATAATAAGTAAATTTGATTCCTTTATGGGGTTTAGGCACGGGCCAAAAGCGGTCGTCAATGAAAAAACGCTACTTGTGTATTTTTTTTCAAATGATGAATATACCCGGAAATATGAATATGATTTGGTTGAATCAATATCCAAATCTGCTAATCCGGCTCTGACCGTTGCTGTTAGCAATGTGTCTTTGAATAGACTGGGGTTTGATCTTAGGATAGATTTAAATAATATCAAAGTGGATGATGCAATTTGGACAATTACGAGTTTGGTTCCGATTCAGCTCTTGGCGTATTATAAGTCGGAAGCATTGGGATATAATCCCGATTCTCCCTCCAAGAGCGGGGCAATTCATCGCGTAGTCCAAGGGGTTTCAATATATGAATATGAATAGAGGCTATGAATAAAGAATTAAGAAATATAGCATTGAGGAATAATACTTCATTATTGGAATATATATTGGAGAGAATCGGAGTTTTGGAAAAGGAAACCGGAGTCAAAAGGACTCTTTTTGCTGCCTGCCCCAATTCTATCTCGGTTATCAGGGCATCATTGAATTCTGCAAAACGAAATAATGCTCCGATAAAATTTGCGGCCACACTCAATCAGGTGGATATTGACCGTGGTTATACCGGAATGAATCAAAAAGAGTTTGTTGATACTATAAGATTAGAAGCTAGAAGAATCAATTTCACCGGACCTGTAATAGTCGCAGTAGATCACGGTGGTCCTTGGCTAAAAGATATACAAAAACAAGAAAATTGGTCATATGATAAAGCTATTGATTGGGTGAAAAAATCGTTTGAAGCTTCTGTCGATGCAGGATATGATATGATTCACGTTGATCCAACCGTTGATATCTTTTTGGCAGAGGATGAGATAATAAGTATTGATGTTGTTGCTAAACGAACAGTAGATTTGATTTACCACGTAGAGCAATATCGAAAAATCCAAGGGATAAATCCTATAGCTTACGAAGTAGGAACAGAAGAGGTTCACGGAGGATTAGCAGATATGGAAGTTTTTAATCGCTTCTTCGTATTGCTCAAACAAGGATTGGCTGAAAAAGGCTTACAAGATGTTTGGCCTTGTTTTGTTGTGGGGAAAGTAGGAACTGATTTGCATACTACCTTGTTTGACCCGGAAGTTGCTGGAAAATTAACGACAGTAAGTAAAAAATATGGAAGCGTAATCAAAGGGCATTATTCCGACAATGTTGAAAATCCGGAGGATTATCCTTTGTCGGGAATGGGAGCTGCAAATGTCGGACCTGAGTTTACGGAGAATGAATATGATGGTTTAATGGAGTTAGCGAGAATAGAAAAAATATTGTTCGAAGAGGGTAAATTAGCTAAGGTCTCAGGCATTGCAGCTGTTCTTTGGAAAGCGGTAATCAATTCCAATCGCTGGCAAAAATGGTTAAGTGAGGACGAGAATCCCAATGATTTTTACGCTAATACCCCTGAAAGACAACTTTGGTTGGTGAAAACAGGATGCAGATATATCTGGCAAAATGAAGATGTATTGGTAGCCAGAAAGGTCTTGTATGAAAATGTTGATAGTTGGGGTATAAAAGCAGAAGAAATTTTGTTGTCTCATATCGAAAGATCAATGGATAAATATTTCCATAAATTTAATTTGGTAAATTTGAATAATGAATTATTATAAATACCCGGTACTATGAGTACAAAAAATTATGATGTTGTAATAGTAGGAGAATTAAACGTAGATTTGATATTGAATGGTATTGAAGGAGATATTGAAATAGGCAAAGAAGTGTTTTCGCGCAATATGACTCTTACCTTAGGTAGTAGTTCTGCTATTTTTGCAAGCAATTTGAGTGTTTTGGGAGCTGATGTCTCATTTATCGGAAAAATAGGAAATGATAACTTTGGAGATTTGGTTGTTACTTCTCTTCAAAAATCAGGTGTTGATATCTCCAATTTGATAAGTACTCCCGATAATTATACGGGTATAACCGTAGCTATGAGCTATGGAGATGATAGGGCAATGGTCACTTATCCGGGTGCAATGAGTGAGCTGAAAGTAATAGATATCACCGACGATAAATTATCTGATGCAAGACATTTGCATGTGAGTTCCATTTTTTTACAAGAGGGGCTATTGCCTGATATTCAAGTTTTGTTTCAACGAGCAAAGTCTTTGGGAATGACCACATCGCTTGATCCCCAATGGGATCCCTCAGAAAAGTGGAATGTGAATTTGGAAGAACTTTTACCTTATGTGGATATTTTCTTGCCAAATGAATCGGAATTGATGGCAATGACAAATACTGTTTCGATAGAAGAAGGAATAAATAAAATCATAGCTTTTAGTAATAATATAGTTGTGAAACAAGGAACAAAGGGTGTTAGTTTATTCAGCAAAAACAAAAGAATTGATGTTCCTGCATTTCTCAATAATGATGTGGTAGATGCTATAGGTGCAGGAGATAGTTTCAATTCAGGATTCATCAATGCATTTATCAAAGGAAAGGAAATAACAAAATGTTTGGAAGATGGTGCTATTACAGGAGCTATCAATACGACTGCTTCGGGAGGAACAACAGCATTTGAAGATAAAGAAAAGGTTAAGCAATTGGCAAAAAACAAGTTTAATTACGATTTAGATATTTGATGATGAAGAACAAATTTGAAGAGATAAACAATGCAAGTGAAGCTTTATTGGCGACCAACTTTTACAATTTTGAAACATTGAAAGGGGTTTTGTTAGCTGCAAAAGATCAAAATAGTAGCATTATTTTGCAGATGACAAAAAGTTCAATCGACTATTTGGGTTTAGAAAATGCCGTATCGATGGCAAAAACCGGACTCAAATATTTTGGTGTGGAAGGATGGATTCATTTGGATCACGGACCTGATATAGATTTGGTTAAAGCTTGTTTGGAAGCCGGATTTGATTCTGTAATGTACGATGGGAGCGAATTGCCTTTGGAACAAAATATTGAAAATACAAAAAAAGTAGTTGCATTAGCTGATAAGTATGGGGTTAATGTAGAAGCAGAGCTTGGATATATTGCAAAATTGGGACAGGCAAAAGATAAAGTTGACCATACCACGGTGGAAGATGCGCTGCGATTTGTTCAGGAAACAGGAGTGGATACACTGGCTGTAGCTATAGGGACTGCTCACGGTTTTTATAAAGAAAAACCGAAATTGGACTTTGATAGATTGAAGGAAATAAAGGAAGCGGTCAAGATTCCACTTGTATTGCACGGAGGTTCGGGGGTGCCGGCTGAATCAATTAAAAAAGCCGTAAAATATGGTATTTGCAAAGTCAATGTTGCAACAGAGATAAAAAATATCTTTATGCAAACATTAAAAAAACTATTGAGTGAAACCGATGAAATAGATTTGAGAAAAGTATTTCCACCTGCAACAAATGCTGTCAAAAACTTAGTTGAGGAAAAATTGAAAATAGTAAATG
>JALVEE010000234.1 GCA_027008645.1 Saprospiraceae bacterium | reverse complement strand
AATGGGCTGCAAACTTAAACCAGTTTTTTAATAGTACTTTGATGAAAGGTGATGATTATTTTGGAGGAGACAAATTTGAAGTTGAGGTTCCAGACAAAAACGACGATGCAGATTACCTTAAGGTGTGTAAAACCAGACTGGATTTACCCAACAAAGAAAATATCAACATGTCGTTTTACATCGGGCCAAATGAATACGACAATCTAAAAGCATATGGAAATGACCTCGAGATGGTTATCGGTTTTGGCTGGAATATATTTGGTGCGATTAACAGGCATGTGATAAGACCTATGTTTTTGTTCTTATCAGGACTTGTGGGTTCTATGGGATTAGCGATTATCATTTTGATATTTATAATCAAAGGACTTCTTTATCCTTTGAATTACAAAATGCTTCTATCAAGTACAAAAATGGCAGTGCTTAAGCCTGAAATACAAAAAATAAAAGACAAATACAAAGATGACAATCAGCAAGTTCAAATCAAGACCATGGAACTATACCGCAAATACGGGGTCAGCCCCTTTGGCGGATGTTTGCCTATGATATTACAAATGCCGATTTGGTTTGCATTGTTCCGGTTTTTCCCGGCAGCCATTGAATTTAGACAGCAATCATTCTTATGGGCTCCCGACTTGAGTTCTTATGAGTCCATTGCATATTTACCGTTTAGTATCCCGATGTACGGTTCTCATGTAAGTTTATTTGCACTTCTTTGGGGAATTTCTTCTGTGATATACGCTCACTACAATATGAAGAATATGGATATGGGCACACAACAAAATCCTGCGATGAAATATATGCAGTATTTGATGCCGATATTCTTTATAGTATTCTTCAACAGTTACGCATCAGGTCTTACAGTTTATATGTTCTTCAGTAATTTGTTTACCATTGCTCAAACAATTATCACTAAAAACTTTATTCTTGATGAAAAGAAAATCAGGGAAAAATTGGAACTAAAGAAAGCAAAACCTAAAAAGAAAAGCAAATTTGCTCAAAAACTTGAAGAAGCTATGAAACAACAACAATTGGAGAAAGAAAGGAAAGGCAAGAAAGGTAAATAGGAATTGTAATGGAAAAAAAAGTTGGTGTTGTAGGTATGGGAAGCTTTGGAGCAGCGATTTCGATGTTGCTTTCTTCAAATTCTGATGTTTTGGTATATAGCCGGAACACAGAAAAAGTTAATAAATTCAATTCCGATCATATATTTAAGGGTTTTACTTTTAGTCCCAATGTTATCGCTACAGATTCGTTGCAATTAATCGCTGATTCATGTGATTTGATTTTTATCGTAATCCCCTCGGCCAATTTGCGCGATTTGATGAAAGTATTTGGCCCGATGCTATCACCTGCAAAAATAATTATTCACGGAATAAAAGGTCTCGATGTAGATAATCTCGATATTACAGACAATGATTATACGAGCTATAATACCAAGAGAGTGAAAACAATGAGCAAAGTGATATTAGAAGAAAGCTCGGTTGTAAGGATCGGAGCTCTATCAGGACCAAATCTTGCTAAAGAGATTTTGGAAGGACAACCTACCGCCACCGTTATAGCAAGTGCTTTTGACGAAGTGATTAAAATAGGTCAAGAGAAACTCTCCGGTGATAAATTTTATGTATTCGGCTCACAAGACATCAAAAGTGCCGAATTTGCCGGCGTATTTAAGAACATCATCGCTCTTGGATCGGGAATTCTCGCGGGAAAAGGCATGGGCAAGAATATGCAGGCGATGCTTATCACAAGAGGATTAAGAGAGATAATCATATTTGGTGAACTATTGGGTGCAAAAAAAGAAGCTTTTCTCGGTACTGCCGGAATAGGTGATTTGGTAGCAACAGCCACATCGAATTTGAGTCGCAATTTCACCTTTGGGAAAAGATTGGGAGCGGGAGAAAGTATGGATAAGATATTAACCACCATGGACGAAGTTGTAGAGGGAGTCAGAACTCTTCATATAGGTATGATGATTTCAAAAAAGTACAAACTTCATACTCCCATAACATTTATACTGTACAAAATCGTATTTGATAATTATGATATAGATAAAGCGATTTCATATCTAATGCGATACCCTTATGCTGAAGACGTAGATATTTTTTAAAGATTAAATCTTAATAAATTTACCATAATGCAACTTGGTTTTTCCCTGCTTGGCTGACAAAAAATAAGCACCCTTATTAAGTTCAGAACACCTGACCCCAAAAAAACAACTAGAACGTATCGTATTGGAAACTAATATTTTTTAAAATATTTGTAACTTTGCCCTCGGATTTAAAAATGACCCATTATGCCACAGACAAGATTACCGT
>JALVEE010000233.1 GCA_027008645.1 Saprospiraceae bacterium | reverse complement strand
ATCCACCACGAAACATCAACTAAACGATGAAACCTTCACCAAACGACGCTCCAATGCCAAAATTCTTCGATTTTGTTTTGCCGAATTAAATGACACATATCGGTGAGTATAAGCGGAGTGCGGGTTTTTGAAGCACTTCACTTTCGATTTATCCGAATGTTTATTTATAGTTAAATCGTACATATTTAGAACTTAATCCTGCATTACGCTTATACATTGTTATGGGCTTTTTATCCATTCATTCTATAAATTTTTTCCCCTCTTGAATATATTGTGAAATTGGAATCAACTGAAATTGCAATTGCTATTGTGTTAGCCATTGCAGAAACAATTTGTGCCGTTTGGTGTTTAGTACCTTTACCATTTTCTAATTTCACTTTTATATCGGTAGGTGGTCTTAATGTAGACATATATTGTATTATATTGCCATTTGAATCGATAATACTTGCTCCGTCCTGTGAAATCAAATTAATTGCTTGGCTTTGTTTTAATTCCAATATATTACTAATTCCTATTTCAGTTTTACTATTTGGTTTCAATGTAGAAATTTTACAAATCTCCGTAGAATCACCTATTGTAATTAGACCACCTTCTCCAATGTGTGTCATTTCAATTGCAATTGTTATAATTCGTTCAATAACTTCTCTATTTATTGCGTGACGAGTTGAAAGAATAGATATGAGTTTCCCAAAATTTGAAGGCGTCAGATACCAGCTTGATTTTCGATGAGAAATTAATCTCTGCCCTTTCCATAACATATTAATTTTATTATCCCCTTCAAACAATACTAATAAACCTTTTTTCTGTGCTGTGAATTTAGTTGCACTCTGTAATTTACGAGGGATAAAATTCAATAATTCACCATTAGTGTCATAAGAAAAATTGCCATATACTTTACCATTGGTATCTATTGCTATGCAGTCATCAAAACCTGTTGTCTGATTTGCAAGTTCTTCAATTGATTTAGTATCACTTATCCGAGTATCATTTATTTTCAGGTAAAAATTTAAGTCAACAAAATTTTCAGGTTTAGAAATAAATATAGCAGACGAAACAGGTTGTTGTTCGTGAACGGCAGATTTTAGACTATTCAAAATTTTAATTAAATCTGTCACAAAAGACACATTAAGTTCAAGTTCTTTAAAAACAGGTACAATAATTAATAATAATTGCGTATTATTTAATTCTTGTGTTAATTTCAACAAAATATTAGCATCCACATTAAAATTATCAAGAAAATTATCATCGATAAATGTTTCCTCAAAACCTTTAAATGTTAGATTCTCAGGGATATTAATTTCGGGACCAACTAAAAACTCAGGGTCTCTATAATCGTCTCCTCTTGTGAGTAGTGGAATCCAATTATTCTGTGAAGACCAAAAAATCGGTAATGTATTATTTGGTGTGCTGTAAAAAAATCCTAATAAACTAGAATTTCCCTTATAGCCTAATGGATATTTTGGGTATAAATTTTTCCCATATTTCTTTACTATTTCTTTTGCTCTATTCCGTTCTTCTTCATTATCAAAAAAAGTAGAATTATTATGAAAAGGTAAATCTTCAATACTGTATATATTCTGAGAAATTGGAATAAATGATGTATTATTTTGAATTAATTTAATACCTTCATTATAACCAACAATTGTAGCGTAAATTAATTTTGGTTTTATACCAATTTGATTTAATTTTTCAATCAAATTTTGATGGACATTTAAACATTGCTGTCCACTTCCTATGAAATCATCAATAAAAACTAAATTAGTCACATTTTTAAGTGATTTTTCATTAAGCTCTGAATATGGTAAAAAATGATTTTCTCTTAATTTATTAATCTTTTTAAAAAAATAAGCTACTACTGAACCACTTTTAACAACATAACCAACAGGGACGAAAATTGTGTTATTAACAGAATGAATTTCTTTGAGAATTTTTTCATACAACTGTTTTAAATTAACTTGTAATCGTCTTAAACTAAAATAATTAAAATTTTCAATAAGCTTATTAATGTACTTTTGTTCATCATCTTCAAATTGATTAATCCATTTCTTATAGTCCTTTTCAGACAAATCACCATCAAATATTTTATTAATATCCATAATAATACTTTAAATCAAACTTTTGTTGTTTATTAATTGCCCATAACGGTCAGTGTATGCGTAGTGGCGGACTATCCCTAAAAGTCAACTAAAGCCACCAATCTTTTATTCCTGCAAGCAGCCAAGTATAAGCTCTGTCCTTTTGTCCGCCATTACGCATACACATTGATATGTGTCGTGTTTTTTATTTTTTTTCTCCACGAAGGTACACAGAAATTCTCCGAT
>JALVEE010000232.1 GCA_027008645.1 Saprospiraceae bacterium | reverse complement strand
GAAAGCCGAGAAATACTTAAAGAATAAGCATAGGGATTTTTTAAACAGAGTGATTCAGGAAAAGGATTTAAGGGCTTATATTAAGGAGCGGTTTAAGTCTTGAAAGTTGGTTAGAGCGGTCCCGCTGTCCAGCGGGATTAATCCGTAGGTCTTCCGCTGTACAGCGGAACTTTCAGCAGGTTCAAGTCCTTGTGGAGGCGCTTAAAAAGCTATCGTATTTACGGTAGCTTTTTTTTTGCAAATGAAAAAACCATTTTTTTTTCACATATGTTTTATGTTTACATACTTTATTCAGATAAATTTGACAAGTATTATATAGGTCAAACCAATGATATAGAGCGAAGGTTTTTTGAACACAATAATAAGGAAACAAATTCTTTTACTTCAAAATACCGACCTTGGCGTTTGGTTACATCTCTTGAGTTTAGTAGTCGATCAATAGCGATGAAAGCCGAGAAATACTTAAAGAATAAGCATAGGGATTTTTTAAACAGAGTGATTCAGGAAAAGGATTTAAGGGCTTATATTAAGGAGCGGTTTAAGTCTTGAAAGTTGGTTAGAGCGGTCCCGCTGGACAGCGGGATTAATCCGTAGGTCTTCCGCTGTACAGCGGAACTTTCAGCAGGTTCAAGTCCTTGTGGAGGCGCCCAAAAAGCTATCGTATTTACGGTAGCTTTTTTTTTGCAAATGAAAAAAAATCTATACATTTGTTTTAAATTTGAAACTATGTTACAGAAGTATTTTTTTTTGTGTATTGTTTTTTTACTACATTCAGTATCTTATGGGCAATATAATTCTTTTTCAATTTCTGTTAATTCCGACGAGATAGGAATTTGCGACTTTGAGTTTTATAAATACTCGACCAGATCGCCGGATCTGCAAATTTTCACATGGGACGGAACAACATTAACGCCTTATGCAATTCCAAATCAAGTACGTACTTATCGAGGGCGAATAACTAATCATTCGAATTATAAGGCATTTGCAGTATGGTATCCGGATGATAAAATCTACATAAAAGTATTAAAAGGGAAAGGGGAAAAGAATGGTGGTTTTGAAATAAAAGATATTTCTGTGGAAGATTATGCTATTACAGAGCTCAATCTTCCTATAGTTGATACTCCACAAAAGTCAAATTGGGTATTAACAAGTGGTTATTCTTGTTTGTATTCGGATTTAATGGAACCTAAAAAAGCTAACGGAGATTATGAAACACTTATAGCAATGTGGGAAAATGGTGTAAATTCTATGGATTATTTCGCTACAAGAGACTTAGGCTTATCTCTAACTACAAATTTATTGATTATCCCGATAGACTCGAGTATTGCACGTGTGAAAGATATCATCAATCCTAATGATTATCCTGACCAGATTAATCCGGTACTTACTTTTTGGAAAACTACAGGTGGTGGAGGAGGTGCCGGAAGGCATCAATTTTGCGATAAGCCTTTTAAAGGAGGTCGAACTTCGTTTAATAGGAGTGAATTTGGAGCGATGCCACATGAAATGGGGCATACTTTGGAATTGGGACATTATCATAATCAAAAAGATTCTCAAAATGGTAATCAATTTTATTATGGAAGAAATTCTGTGGCAATTGCTACAGGGCATTTATATTTACCGGGAAATGCCTGCTTAGCTAATCCTACCCCTGATTATTCAGATCCTTTGCATCCATGGGTAGAAGATGATTATGTTATTGTTAATAAAAACGATTTTATAGATATTGATGTTCTATTAAATGATAAAGATTATAATAATGATAAGATAAGTATAAAAAGTTTTGACACGACAAGCTTAAATGGAGGGAAGATTACTCTCCAAGGAAATAAATTAAGATATAATCCTCCATATGATTTTGTTGGACGTGATTATTTTAATTACATTGCTGAATCAGGACAAGGGAATGGGTATTTTACCAATTATGCAAAAGTATTTGTAGATGTCCGCGATGACTCATGCGATAGAGCATTACGTTATACATTTGATGAGACTTCAGGAAATATAGTACATGATTCGGCTTGGACGATAGAATCACAAAATGCCATAGTGTTAAATGGTGATTTTTCAAGCCTTAGTACGCCCGGTATTGTAGGTAATGCAATAGATTTGTCAGGTGAAGTTGGAATTATTTTAAATGATGTTCTCGACCCCTTGGATCGTGATTTATCTGTTTCGGTTTGGTTTAGATTAAATGAAATCCCTTCAAGTTTAGCTTTGATTTATGATTCGGGAGCATCAGGGAATTTGACAAAAGAAGGTTTGTCCATAAGTGTGGATTCTATTGGAATCGGTTTTCATGCACAACCGGAAGCTTATGATCATACAGGTGCAAAGCTGCGAGATACAACGGGATTAATCGCAAATAAATGGTATCATGCAGTCATGGTAATTGATAGAACAACTAATACATTACGAGCCTATGTAAATGGAAATGAGATAACTTACTCTCCAACAAATAATATTGATTTTGATCCGGAAGTTATAATTAAAGGATATCCGGGATATATTGATACACTAAAACCAAATAAAACACGAACGGCAACTACCTTAGGTATAAGATGCAATAACAAGTTTTCTAATATTCAGTATCCTTTAAATGGAGCAATAGATGAATTTAGAATTTTCACAAAAGCTCTTGATTTTTCGGAAATAAGTGCTCTGTACAATTCTCCCGGTGATTTAGCTGTGGATTGTAACAAACTTTCTATAAAATCAAATTTAATGGAAAATAGCAAAGCAGTTATTTATCCAAACCCTTCAACAGGAATTATAAACATATTAAATGATAAAAAGATTAATTCAATTTCTATTTATTCAACAACCGGGAAAAAAGTATATAGTCAAAATGTGTTTGCTAAAAGCACTAATGAAATAAGCATAGATTTAAGTGGTTTATCCGGCGGTATATATATTGTTAAATTAGAATTAGAGGGGTATTCATTTGGAGTTTATAAAAAAATCGTTTTACTACAATAGCGATGCCAATAACCCGGATTATTCAATCATTGTCAGTACTATTATACATATCCTCCTTTAACACTATCGTTAAGCAATCGGATAATTTTATTTTTTTGTACTTAATTACTTAGTTCTTCTTCTTGGTAGTAGTTTTCTTTTTAGCAGCCGGTTTTTTCCTGGTTTTTTTCGCAAATGCTCCGGGAATTTCAGCTTCTATTAGTTCTTTTACCTGCTCAAGAGTGTAGTCTTTTAATTCTTCAGCTTCAGGTTTTTTACCGTCAACTTTGGGTAATTTTACAGATTTCTTTTTAAATCTGATAAATGGCCCCCATCTACCGTTTTCGATAGCTATTTGTTCATCTTCCCATCTTTTGATATAGCGATTAGCTTCTTTTTCTATTTTCAAGTCAATTAGTTCAAAAGCATCATCAAGACTGAGATTGTCAAAATCGTATCTTTTTGGAACATTTACATACATACCGTTCCACTTCAAAAATGGTCCGAATCGACCTTTACCTTTTGTGATTGGAAAACCTTTGTATTCAGCCATTGGTTTATCCTCTTCTCTTTTCTTTTCGATTAGTGCAATAGCATCATCGAGAGTTACCTCCATTGGGTCTGTACCCCGACCTATCGAGATAAATTTATCATCGAATTTCACATAGGGACCAAATCTACCTACTCCAATCAATACTTCTTTGCCTTCATATTCACCGACTATTTTTGGCAATTCAAATAATTTCATCGCCTCCTCAAAAGTAATTGTTTCAATCGATTGCCCTGCTCTTAGATTTGCAAATTTTGGTTTTCCATTTTCACCCACTTCTTCTCTGGTTCCAATCTGCACTACCGGTCCGAATCTTGTGATTTGTACCAGCACTTCGTGTCCTGTTTCAGGATCTGTGCCAAGGACTCTTTTTGCCCTCACTCTTCCTTGATTTTCCATGGTATGCTCGATAATCTCATGAAACGGGAAGTACAGATCAGCTAACATTTTTTTCCAATTCAACCCTTTTTCTGCTATCTTATCCAAGTCAGCTTCAACTTTGGCTGTAAAACCATAGTCCATCACTTTATCAAACTTTTCCTCCAGAAAGTCCGTTACTACCATACCCATATCCGTTGGGTGCAACCTGTTTTTTGCTCCACCATAATTCTCTTTATTGACAACCCTATTAATACTTTCATCTTTTAGAGTCAAGGTGACGACTTCTCTTTCCTTAGGCTCAATTGGGGTTTTGACGACGTATCCTCTTTCTTCTTGCATTATTTTAGATATGGTGGGAGCATATGTTGATGGACGACCAATGCCCAGAGCCTCAAGTTTTTTTACTAAAGAAGCTTCTGTGTATCTTGCAGGTCCTTTTGTGTATTTTTCCAATGCTTCTACATAGTCAATATGTAATTCCTGTCCAACTTTCAATGGAGGGAGAATACCTTTCACATCATCGCCATCTTCCTCTTCTTTTGATTCGATATACACTTTGAGAAATCCATCAAATTTCAATACTTGCCCACTTGCAACAAAAAATGAATCCTTGTAAGTTGAGATATTTATTTCGACATCTGTTCGCTCCAATTCTGCAGCGGCCATTTGGGAGGCCAATGTCCTTTTCCAAATCAATTCGTATAATTTTTGTTCATCGTTATCACCACTTGCATTTTTTCTCTCTATGTAAGTGGGTCTAATAGCCTCGTGAGCTTCCTGTGCATTGGCGGATTTAGATTTATATGTTCTGAATTGATGATATTTTTCACCAAATTCTTCTTTGATATAATTGGTAATCGCTCCTAATGCAACATTGCTCAAATTGGTTGAATCCGTCCTCATATAAGTAATCATACCTTTTTCGTATAATCTTTGTGCTACCATCATTGTTCTTTTAACACTAAAACCATATCTGGTACTTGCTTCCTGTTGAAGGGTAGATGTAGTAAAAGGTGGAGCCGGATTCTTTTTTACAGGTTTTATTTTGATGTCGGCTATTTTGTAATTTGCTTCTTTTAATTTATTTAAGAAATCTGTAGCTTGTTTTTCGGTATCAAAAGCTTTTTTCAATTCTGCTTTAAGCTCAACTTTTTTACCATTATTATCGATGATAAAGTAAGCAAAAACTTTATAAGAAGCTGTCGGAACAAAATTTCTAATCTCTCTTTCTTTTTCCACTACAAGTTTAACCGCTACGGATTGTACTCTTCCGGCGGATAATTTTCCTTTTACTTTTCTCCACAACAACTGAGACAATTCATATCCCATCAATCTGTCTAAAATACGTCGGGCTTGCTGAGCGTTGACGATGTTCATATCTATGGTTCGTGGATTGTCGATAGCTTTTGTGACAGCCGGTTTTGTGATTTCCCTGAAAGCAATTCTTTTGGCAGTATCGGCATCTAATCCTAAGACTTCGCTCAAATGCCAGGATATAGCTTCTCCTTCCCGATCCTCATCAGTAGCGAGCCATACGACATCAGCTTTTTTCACTTCCGATTTCAAGTCTCTAACCACTTTAGTTTTATCCTTGGAAATAACATACTTTGGTTCGAAATCATTTTCGACATCTACACCTATATCGCTTACCGGTAAGTCTCTGACATGACCAAAACTAGATTTTACTTTAAAGTCTTTGCCAAGTATTTTTTCGATGGTTTTTGCTTTTGCAGGTGACTCGACTATAAGAAGATTTTTTGCCATATTATCAATTGTGTTTATGTATAATTTTCTGAATTTAACTAATCATATATTTTCGTATCGGCACTATTCGTCTGATATTTTAATCAATGATGAAATTCAAATTTTTTAAAATTTCGCTGCAAAGTAAATGCAAAACAAATGAATTATAATAATAAGTTGTGAATTTTCTTTTCAAAACAATTGAAAAATGACAAAATGGAAAATTGAAGTTTTGGTATAGTGGAGCAGTATTTTTGCCTTGTAAAGAGTTGAGGAAATTGATAGGTTTAAATTTTTTGTGCGAAAATTAAGCTGTTTTTTAGTGTGTTATGAGGGTGCGATTTATTTTTTTATTAAAAATACTTGTTTGTTAAAAAAAATAAGTTTACCTTTGCCGCTCGTTTTAAAAATTTGAAAAATTTAATTAAAATAACAGAAAGTGAATACATTAAGTTATAAAACAAAATCGCAGAGAAAGGAGGATGTGCAAAGAAAGTGGTACATCGTTGATGCAGAGGGAGAAGTGGTAGGTAGATTGGCGACAAAGATCGCTCATGTTCTCAGAGGTAAGCATAAGCCTCAATACACGCCCCATATTGATACGGGAGATTGTGTGATTGTAATCAATGCGGGAAAAATAAGATTTACCGGAAATAAGTTAAGAGGTAAAGAATATTTGAGATACACAGGATATCCTGGTGGTTTGAGAAGAAGAACCGCAAAGGAGATGTTTGACAAAAAGCCGACTGCCGTTTTGGAAAATGCGGTAAGAGGAATGTTGCCAAAAAACAGACTAGGAAGAAAGATGTTTACAAAATTATTTGTTTATGAAGGCGCTGAGCACAAACATCAGGCCCAAAAACCTCAAGAATTTAAATTTTAATATATTATGGAAATGATAAACACAATAGGGAGAAGAAAAGCTTCTATTGCCAGACTTTACTTGAAAAGCGGATCAGGAAAGATCAGGGTTAACGGTAAAGATTACAAAGAGTATTTTCCTCAAGATCACATCAGATTGAGTATGGTTGACCCACTAAAGATTGCCGGTATCGACAACGAATACGATATCAAAATCAATGTAAAAGGTGGTGGTTTCAAAGGACAAGCAGAAGCTATTAGACTTGCTTTATCAAGAGCTTTGGTTATAATAAACGAGGATTTTAGAAAACCTCTAAAGGACAAAAAGTATCTTACCAGAGATGCGAGAGTAGTTGAACGTAAGAAAGCCGGTAAACCGAAAGCGAGAAAGAACTTCCAGTTCAGCAAGCGTTAATATTTGTTTATTAAATTATTTAAAAAGATTAAAAATGTCAAAACTTAGTTATAAAGAGATGCTGGATGCAGGAGTGCATTTTGGACATATGAAGAGAAAATGGAATCCAAAGATGTCTCCCTATATTTTTGCAGAAAAAAAAGGAATTCACATCATTGATATAAATAAAACTATTAGTGAATTGGAAAGATCTGCAAAAGCGATTAAAGAAATTGCTAAATCCGGTCGAAAAATAGTTTTCGTAGCTACTAAAAAACAAGCTAGAGAGATTGTTAGAAATGCTGCGGAAAGTGTAAATATGCCTTTCGTTACTTCCAGATGGTTAGGTGGAATGATGACAAACTTTTCTACTATCAGGAAATCTATTAAGAAAATGGAGAAGATTGATAGTATGCTTAAAGATAAATCTTTGACTAGTATCACTAAGAAAGAAAGATTGACACTAAGTAGAGAAAAAGCAAAGTTGCAAAAAGTACTTGGCGGTATTGCCAAACTCAACCGGCTTCCCTCAGCGATGTTTATTGTCGATATCAGTCAAGAGCATTTGGCTGTGAAAGAAGCGAATAAACTGGGAATTACTACTTTTGCAATGGTTGATACCAATGTTAATCCTAACGATGTTACTTTCCCGATTCCTGCAAATGATGATTCAACTAAATCAATAGAATTGATTACATCATATTTGACTAATGCGATCAAAGAAGGTTTGGAGGAAAGAGCTAAAGCAAAAGGAACTAATGATTAATCGTTATTCCAATTAGTATTTAATTATTATTATATAAAAATAAAAAAATAAAATAATGAGCGATATAAAAATTACTGCATCAGATGTTAAAAAATTGCGTGATATCACCGGTGCCGGTATGATGGATTGTAAAAAAGCTTTGAAAGAATCTAATGGAGATTACGAAAAAGCAATAGAGTACCTTAGAAAGAAAGGTCAAAAGGTCTCAGCCAAAAGAGCTGATAGAGATGCAAAGGAAGGTGTAGTTATAGCTGCTATATCAGATGACGGTACTAGAGGTGTAGTTGTGAAGTTAAGCAGTGAAACAGACTTTGTTGCCAAAAATGAGGATTTTATTAACTTGACAAAAGAATTTGCACAAATAGCCTTGGATACTTTTCCGGATACTTTGGAAGATTTGCTTCAAGCTAAATATAAAGACATAACTGTAGGCGAAAAAGTTGCAGAACAAGTTGGAATCATTGGTGAGAAAATAGAGCTTGCTTCTTATGAAAAAATAGAAGCACCAATGGTAGTTTCTTATATTCATATGGGAAATAAAGCTGCTGTAATCGTCGGACTTAATAAAAAAGATGATAGCTTTGTAGAAGTAGGTAAAAATGTTGCTATGCAAGCTGCTGCTATGAAGCCAATAGCTTTGGATAAGGATGATGTAGATGCTTCAATAGTTGAAAAAGAAATCGAAATCGGTAAAGAGCAAGCAAGAAATGAGGGAAAACCTGAAGAAATGCTTGAAAGAATTGCAATGGGAAAATTGAACAAATTCTATAAAGAAAACACGCTTCTGAACCAAGCTTATGTAAAAGACAATAAGATGGATATCAGATCCTATGTAAAGAGTGCAGATAAAGACCTTGAGGTCACCGCATTTAAACATGTAAAATTAGGTTAAGAAAATGAAAAGCGAGTTCAATATTGAATTCGCTTTTTTTATATCAATAGTTGAGCAAAATAATAAACAATGTCTAAAAAGGAATTCAAACCTGATAACAGATTCAAAAGAGTACTACTTAAATTAAGTGGAGAGTCCTTGATGGGGAAACAAGATTTTGGTATAGAAACCGATATGCTTGTACATTATGCAAAACAGATAAAATCAATTGTAGAGGAGGGAATAGAAACAGCAATAGTAATTGGTGGTGGAAATATATATAGAGGATTGAATGCTGTAGCCTCAGGTATTGAGAGGGTGACCGGAGATTATATGGGGATGATGGCTACCTGTATCAATGGAATGGCATTACAAGCAGCATTGGAAAAAGAGGGTGTTTATACCAGATTGATGTCAGCAATAGAAATGGAAAAGATAGCCGAACC
>JALVEE010000231.1 GCA_027008645.1 Saprospiraceae bacterium | reverse complement strand
AAAAATAACATCAACTTACCCGAAACATTACACTTGACTTGACACTAGTGCGCCAGGCATAAAATAACCATACATATAGTCTCGCTCTTTTTCTCTGACTCTTCGTTGCTCAAACAGTCATAATACTACGGCATAACTCCTGTTTGAGTGCCTCGATCAGAGAAAAATAGCTTTGGTTGCTATGTACGTTTATTTCTTGCCTGACGCACTAGCCCTCTCCTTTTTTAAATGTTGTTTTCAATTTTTTAAATTTCAGTAAAAGGAGAGGGGAGAGAGAGTTTGTAATTAAATGATTGTTTTTGAATTATATTTATTTCAAAGCTATGCCAAAAATATTTTATTGTCAAAGGTAAATGTATATTCGAGTATTTTAATGAGATTTCATTACCATTTATTAAAGTTCCAAGTATTCCTGTTGTCGTGCGAAAATCGTGGCCAACCCGAATGCGTCAAGTTTGCATCGGTTTGAAGTGCGAAAATTGATTCCTGTCCATTATCGGAAGCTCTAAAATAAACAGCATTGTTCGCTATGGTAATGGTACTCTTATCTAATTCCATTTGTGTTTTCCAAATCTCATTCCCTTGATTATCCGTTACTAACAAATACGGATGCCAATCATTATACGTGCCATAAAATTGTTTTTTTTCATCAATATTCAAATCATCTGAAGGGATGTGATTGTCTATGAGACTTGTTGTTCCATTGCTTGGATTGACAACATACCAACCGTCATAAGCGTTCCAAACATAAATATTACCATTCAGAGAAATATATTTTGGTTTGGAGGTCGAAACATGGTGTTTCCACACAATGTGTTTATTGGATGGATTAATTCTAGATAAGGTGTCATAAGCGGTAAAAGTTATGATATCTCCTTTCTCAGTAAAAGTGATATTATTGGTACCTTCATTGACAGAAACAGGCAATGACCAATTGAGTGCGCCGTTATCGGGATTTCTTGATGTTAATACATAAATGTTGTCAATAGTAGTAACATCGTATATATTACCATCTTTCCCGATACTCATATGTGAACTGCTTGATATATCGTTGAATATTATCCATTTTATTGTTTTGTCCGAAGATAAACAATAATATGCTCTCTGGTAAAATCCAGCACCCATAGTCTTTATCACCACATCGTTATTATTTGTCAAGCACATATAACCGAGTTTACCGTAAGTCCAGACTTCTTTGCCATTAGCATCGGTTAAAGTTTTAGGTACTTCCCATACCCAGTTAAACGAGCCATCTGAAGGATTGATAGAGTAGAGTTTATATTCGGAACTCACATAAATATTCCCTTTATCTCCTACCATTATCGTTTCACCGTTTTTATGCCAACTCATCAAAGGGGCACTTTTCCATTTCAAGCTCCCATCGGATTTATTGACGGCATATATCTGTACAGGATCCCAATTGGTACCGTTCCAACCATGACCTCCAGCTTCATAATATATCGTGCCGTCTGTTCCCATGGCTAAAGGACCACTTATATAATGAGTTACTTCGCCTTGCGGCAAATGATGTATCCAAAGCGTATCACCTACATTGTGATTTTCTACAGGAGGATTATCATCAACTATATCAATTAAATCACATTGTGAAATAAGAATTGATGATAAAATGAGAACGAATAATAACCATTTTGTTTTCATAACATAACCTTTTTGTATTAAATACTCCAAAGTTATGTCAAAAACATACTTTAATCAAGAGCAAATGTATATTCGATAAGGATGAATGTATATTCGATTTAGGAATTGTTTATTTTTTCCAAAATCGATAGAAATTGTTCCTTTTTGCGCTGTGCTACGGGAATCTTGATTCCGTTTTGCATCGTGATATACCCTCCATCATGTTTGTTGTAATAGTCTATATAATCCACATTGATTAAATACGACTGGTGGGCTCTGAAAAAATTGCAGGTTGATAGCAATTCTTCAAAAGTCTTTAGATTCTTTGATACCGTTATCTTTTTATTATCGATAAGATAAAAGGTGGTGTATCCTCCATCTGATTGACAGTGAACGATATTTTTTGTTTCTATGATATGAATTCTTTTTTCGGTATGCAGTATTATTTTTTGATTCTTCTTGTCTTGCATGTTAAGATTGGAAAATAGAGCATTCAGCTTTAATGATAAGTTCTCACTTTCGACCAATTCAGATGCTCTTTTTACGGCATTGATAAGCTTCATTGGATCAATGGGCTTAAGTATATAGTCCAATGCGGAAAATTCAAATGCTTTGATTGCAAATTGCTCAAAAGCTGTAATGAATATTAGCTTAAACCCAATGGTAGGAAGTTTTTTTAATAGATCAAAACCGCTT
>JALVEE010000230.1 GCA_027008645.1 Saprospiraceae bacterium | reverse complement strand
ATCGAAAATGCTTTTGAGAACAATAATCAAGGAAATGAAGTTGCCCTTAATGAACCCAAAAAAGAAAAAACGACTCCTATAGAACAACCACCTGCCCCCACTGAACAAAAAAGCACACAACAAAATAAGGAAATTGTAAAAGATAATAAAACAAAAGCGCAAGAAGAAAAGAAACAGAAAAAAGAAGTTAAGACATCTCCTATCGTAAATAATAAACCCGAAAAACAGAATAAACCAAAGGCAAAACCAAAAAAAAGCCCCAAAGATAAGCCTAAGACAAAACCAGACACAAAACCGGTAGTTAGCAAGCCCAACCCCAAAGACAGTAAACCGGCAACAAAACCTAAGTCCAAAGGGAATAAGCCTGAGACTAAAATCGTAAAGGGCAATAAGACTAAGAATAAAAAAGAGAAATTTGTAATACCTCTTATATTTATCAAAGATAATAAATACAGAGATAATGCAACATTGACGGAATTTATAGACAAAGTGGCTGTTTTGATGAAAAAGAACCCGGAAGTTAAAGTAGAATTTATCGGTAATTCATTTGAATGGCAATCTGATAAATCAGATTTACTCAATTCCGTTAGGGTAACAGAACGATTGGGAGATTCCCTCATACTTAGAATGATCGAACCGGAAAGGATTATAATCAAAGGTGTCGGAGCTTCATTGCCCGCAGCAAAACCTTATGGACCAAAACGCTCCAAGAACATAATCACTAAGGCAAATAATAGAATAGATGTATTTTTTCACAATACAAAATCCCTGCCGGTAAAAATAAAACATGAAAGTTTATACATCAGTAGATCTATTGAAGATGCAAGATATAAGCTTTACAGAACTATAATTAAAGGTTTAACTTATAAAATTCAAGTGAAGGAAGGGGACTTTCTCTTCATTGTTGATCTATTGAAAAAATATAAAGATTCGAGTATAGAAAAAGACCTTGCTAAAAACAAATATTACTATACCGTCGGTCTATACAAGGAATATGTCTCAGCCAAAGATCTGTATAAAACACTAAAAAAAGACGGCTATAATGATATAAAAATAATCCCTTATATAGACGGAGTAAGAATAGAGAAAAAAGATATTTTGAAAGAAGCAAAAAAATATTTGGATCTCGTTAATTATCTCGAAGATAACAAAAACTAATGATTATGGAGATAACAAAAGATATAACTATAGAAGATTTGATTGAAGATTATCCATTTTCGGTCAAATACCTTTCGACAAAAGGAATCAGATGTATAGTTTGTGGTGAACCTATTTGGGGAACTCTTGAAGAGGCTTGCCTTGAAAAGAATTTTACTGAAGAAGAAATCGAACAAGCTGTAAAAGATTTAAACGAATTAAATAAACAAAATAAATAAGTACAATTAATTATGATGACAAAACAAGAAATCTTAGACAAATTAGGCATTTCTGATGTCAATATGGGATTGACAACCGGAACAGAGTGGTTTGATACAGAAGGTAAAACAACTACTTCTTACTCCCCTATCGATGGAAAAGAAATCGCTTCAGTTAAAAATGGAACTTTAGATGATTACGAAATGGTAATCACTAAAGCAAGAGAAGCATTCAAAACATGGAGAATGGTTCCTGCACCTGTGCGCGCAGAGGTAGTAAGACAAATAGGCCTGGCTTTACGAGAATATAAAGAACCTCTTGGTGCTTTGGTCACTTTGGAAATGGGAAAAATATATCAAGAAGGGCTTGGAGAAGTACAAGAAATGATTGATATCTGTGATTTTGCCGTAGGACAAGCCAGACTTATGAATGGCTTTAATCTTCAATCCGAAAGACCAATGCACAGACTTACCGAACAATATCAACCTTTGGGAGTTGTCGGAATAGTTACTTCCTACAATTTCCCCGTTGCCGTTTGGGCTTGGAACTCTGCATTGGCTATTGCCGCAGGGGATGTTGTGGTATGGAAGCCATCTTCAAAAACACCTCTTACTGCTATTGCGACTATGAATATCATTCAAAATGTCTTGAAGGAGAACAATGTTCCCGAGGGAGTATTCAATATGATGGTTGCAAAATCATCTGTTATGGGTGATAATTTCCTAGGCGATAAAAGAGTGGATTTATTATCTCTAACCGGCTCCACTGCTGTTGGAAAAAGAGCAGCGCAAATAGTAGGAAAAAGATTGGGCAAAACATTGCTCGAATTAGGTGGAAATAATGCAGTCATTGTTACTCCAAATGCAGATTTGAAATTGGCAATACCATCAACTGTATTCGGAACTGTGGGTACTGCCGGACAGAGATGCACTACGACAAGAAGAATCATTATCCATGAAGATGTCTATGATACTTTTGTAGAAAAATTCGTAAATGCTTATAAAAGTGTAGAAAAGAAAATAGGCAATCCTCTTGATTCAAACACACTAGTAGGACCGCTTATCGATAAATATTCTGTCCAACTTTTTCAAGAAGCTGTTACAAAGGTACAAGAAGAAGGCGGAAAACTTCTTTTCGGCGGTGAAATTGCCAAGGGTCAAGGACTTGAAAACGGACTTTATGTTGTCCCTGCAATTGCAGAAGCACAAAACCATTTCAAGATAGTCCAAGAAGAAACATTTGCACCGATAGTCTATCTGATTAAATATTCAGGTGGTGTTGAAAATGCTATTGCGATAAACAATGATGTACCTCAAGGTCTTTCTTCAGCAATATTTACTAAAGATTTGCTCGAAGCCGAAACATTCTTGTCAGGAATGGGCTCAGACTGCGGTATTGCCAATGTCAATGCAGGTACTTCAGGAGCGGAAATCGGAGGAGCTTTTGGTGGAGAAAAAGAAACAGGTGGAGGAAGAGAAAGTGGTTCTGATGCTTGGAAAGTATATATGAGAAGACAAACAAGCACCATAAATTATAGTACCGATTTGCCTTTAGCTCAAGGAATAGAGTTCAATTTATAATTATTATTTTTTAGTGATTTTTCCCTCCTGTCGAATTAAAATATCAGCAGGAGGGATTTTTTTATAAAAAAAAGCAGGAATTTTCAATGTGAAAATTCCTGCCCCTTTTTAAAAGCACAAACATTACTCAACATCATTCAAATTCCTTAACAATAGTTGATAACTATTTTTATATTGATTTACGATAGCAGTAACCTTAACTGTTCCGGAAGGTAGCGAAGATTCTCCAAAGCTAGCGTTAGCCCTAGTGTACAAATTAATTGTTCCTGTTGCATCTCCTACGACAACATTTTTATCTTTGTAATTAGACCCACCGGATATAGTAGCTTCTTTCACTCTTACTAATGTAGATTCCCACACTTCTGCATTATCCAATATCTCTTTGACTGATGCGATTCGAGGAGTAACTGAACCGGTACCTATGACAGTAGCTGCTCCTAATGAGACATTATTGAACTGAAGAAGATTATTATATTCTGAAGTTTTCAAATTACTAACTACGATTTCTACTTCATCATTTAAAGAAAAATCATGGTTGCCATCAAATCTAATGGCAATACCGGCAGTTTCATCCTGAATCACAAGATTCTTTTGGGGTAAGTTACCGTTTTCTTTATCTGAAATAACAATTCCCTTTATTTTAACCTTATTAGCCATTGTCGTTTGTCCATTTGCAAACATATCTCTTACTGATTTAATAGTAATCAAAGTCTCATCTCCCGGAGGAGGAGTCCCTCCCTCAACATCATCCAAATTCCTTAATAACAATTGATAATTATCCTTAAATTGACCTACGACAGCTGTAACCTTGACTGTACCGGAAGGTAGCGGAGATTCTGCAAAACTAGCAAACTTATTAGTATGCAAATCAATTGATCCTGTTGCATCACCTACTACAACATCAAAGTCTTTGTAAATCGCCCCACCTGAAATAGTAGCTTCTTTTATACTTACTAGAGTTGATTCCCACGCTTCTCCATTGTCCAATATTTCTTGAACTGATGCTATGCGAGGTTCAACTGAACCACTACCTGTAACAATGGCTGCTTCTAATGAAACATTATTGAACTGAAGAAGATTATTATACTCTGAAGTCTCCAAATTACTAACTACAATCTCAACTTCATCATTTAAGAAAAAATCATGATTACCATCAAATCTAATAGCAATTCCTGCTGTTTCGTCTTGAATCACAAGATTCTTTGGGGGCAAATTGCCATTTTCTTTATCAGAAATAACAACTCCTTTTATTTTCACCTTATCAGCCATTGTCGTCTGTCCGTTTGCAAACATATCTCTTACTGACTTGATAGTGATTAATGTCTCATCCCCTTTAGGACCTCCTCCACATCTTTCTTTGTCAAATACTATATCGTTAAGACTTCGTATTGCACCTTGAAACCTTTTACACTCAAAAGCTTGGTCATCATATTTATATATTCCCAATACACAAACCAAACTACCATTTCCGGCGGGTAAAGTATCTGATGCGAATTCAGCATATCCACTTGTTCTGACTACAAATTGATTTTTAGCACAATCCACCAGCGTGCGACTTTTGTCAGTCTTGGTAGAACCGTCAGCAAATGTTTTAGTCAAATCTCCTTTGTCAAATTGAACATTATTAAATTTTACAAGAGTGCTGATATCATATTCTCCATAATCACAAATATTCATTTCTTTTGGTTGAACATAGTTTTTCAAAGATCCTCCAATCACAAATTTATCAACATCTTTGCTCAAAATACTTATCAAATCTCCTTCCGACAAAGTCCATCCCAACTGTACAACTCCTCGATTACGACCAAGAACCAAACCTTTTGCCTTAACAAAAACTCTTCTGCCAACAGGAAACTTGCCATATAAATTTCTACCGTCTATTAGTATCTCAATACCGGAAGTAGAATCTTGTACCACAATCTTCTTATAAAAATTGCCAAGACTATCATTTGCGATGACAACTGCACTAAATACCAAATCATCAGTTATCTCATAATTAGTATTACCACCCAGCAAATCCTTGATTTGTCTTATATTGCTATTAACAGCAATGTCAGGATCGGTAAACGGGAAATCAGGCTCGTCAAATTTGTCATCAACACATGAGCTAAAAACAAAAGCTCCAAGCATAACTATAAAAAGTGAATTAATTATTTTTTTCATTTTATTAATATTTATTTGTTTTTAAATTTAATTTTTCAATTTTACATCCTAAAAGTCACACTGATAAAGTAATTGGTGCCGTAAGCATAAAAATACTTTGAAGGGTATCGACTTACATCTTTTGATTCAAAATCAAATCTTGATTGCTCATAGCCTCCTGTAATAAAGTTTGTATTATTCAGTATATTGCTCACTCCAACATTCAAATAGATATATCTTCTATGTGGTAATTTAAACGATTTTCCACCGAAAAAATCCAGTGTATAATTTGACGGAAGTTTTTCTTGTGTTATCACGCTATACCAAAGATCCGGATTAGAATCTTTATCGATACCATTAACTGCATCGGCAGTTCTTCTATCAGGGAAGAAATCCATCCAAATATCATCAAAATAATTGAATGACAAAGTTGCAAACCAATATTTTGGAGAATTGTATCTCAATCCGAGTGACATCGCTTTTTGCGGTGTACCGGGCAATCTGAATTGATTAATATAAACAGTTTTATTTGTCAACACCTCTGCATTATTATCTTGAGCAATGGTCGCATTTGGTCTGCTATTGTAAAAATACTGTCCCAAAGCCGCTACTCCACTTACTGAAAAAGATGATGTCAATTTTACCTCTGCACTCAACTCAGTACCAAGATGTACTTCATTTATTCCGGACATTATATAATTGACAAAGGATCTTTGTAAGTCATGATAAAAACTTCTGGTCACCAATTTGTCATTGATAGCCGTATAATAAGTCAATGCTTTGAAAGAAATTTTTGGACTCTTGTAAACATATGCTGCTTCCCCTCCCAATATCTTCTCGGACTTCAAATCTTTGACCACTTCATTTCTTGTTCTAGCTGACAAAAATGCTGCTCTGGCAAATGGTGCTTTTGTCATCATTATGCCATTTACAAATATATAATTTCGTCCATTGAATTTATAAGTTAATCCTGATTTCAAACCATAATCAAAAAAGCTATGTACGTCGCTTTTTCCAAATGAATTTTCCGGGAACTTCCCGTTTTTGTAATATCCTTTTCGATAGAAAGAAGTATTGCTTAATTCAAAAGCTACATAAGCATCGATTTTATCTAAGCTAAAAAGTGCTTTTCCCCATCCTTTTGCGATACTCGTATTTATATCATAATTGTATCCGTAATCATCTCCTACTCTTACTATTTTATCAGGATTATTTAGGTCGTATTGAATTTTGTCTTTAGAATTTGGAAAGTCTCTTACTGCAAATTTATCCCTGTTGATATAAAATGTCCCACCTAATAAATCCTCCAATACTTGATAGTGATGTGTTTTTTGCTGAACATAATTCAGTCCGCCAAAAAGGCTTGTATTCTCACCAATTGCTGCTTGAATATTGGTATTGAACGCCAATCTCAAAGGATCTCTATGCTGTGACTGTAATACATAATTGGAGAAATTCTCATTTGTGATATCTCCTGTATAGCCAATCTCTTTGAGCAGTGAATTACCTCCCAATCGATTGTACTGATATATTGCTTTCCAATTTATTTGCTTCAAGTTTCTTTCATTTCGAAATAATTCTTTTAGCCTTTCTCCTGCCACTTCATCTCTTTGATAACTCGGCATATATCTATAATAGTCCGGTCTTGGATCCGGGGCGTTGTACCAATCCAATCGCGTCCTACCGTATTGCCCTGATTGCATACCGATGCTTGTGTTCAATTCAGTATCGCTATTAATTTTCCAAACATGTTTCAAGATCACTATTGGCTGGACACTATTGCTGACACGTGAATTGCGTTTTTTGCCTTCTTGCCATCCCCAATAAGAGTTGTAATAATGTGAACCCGCCAAATCATACATTTCTTTTGTAGCTCCTGCAGCGCCTCCTCTTTTATTAGGTGAAACTAAAGCTACCAGATTGATTAGCTGATTATCACTTAATTTTCTATCAATACTGATAAATCCGGCATAAGCATCATACGATGTCCCCGGTTTGTAGCCCTCTTGCGCCCATCTTCTTGAACCTGAAATAGTGAATGCCCATCCGCTTTTCATCATTCCTGTAGAGTATGTAGCCATCACTCTGTTTCGGTATGAACGATTGGATATCGCATAAGAGACTCTTGTTTGCTTCCAATTATCAGAAGCCAATAAACTCACATTCGTAGCTCCTGCCAATCCACCAAAATCAAAATATGAAGGTTCAAGAGAAGTATTATTTTGCTTTCTTCTCATCACATCATTCAATCCTCCCCAAATACTCCATGCGATAAAACCATCATCGAGATTGTTCATCTGCATACCATTCAAAGACATTGTGCCGTATTGATTGCCCAATCCTCGCACTTTGAATCTGGCAACCCCAAAATTATAAGCAGCTGTCCTACTAAATATATCCCATGAAGATGTCAACAAACTGGATACTCTATCGCTTTCATCATCCTCAGATAGTTCGTTCTCGTCAAGCGAAACTATATCATCATCATCAATCTCTGAGACAGGATACATTTTGATTACTCCAATATCAACCTTCTCAACAATTTTACCATTTGCACTTCCAAAGAAGGTCTCATATCCTTCTTTAGTAAAAGACAAATCAACAATTCCCTTTTTGTCAGATATTAGAGTAAAATAACCGTTCTTATCGGTATTTGTCTTGATACTTCCGTCTATTTCACTTACCTCAACTCCGGCAATAGGGGCATTGCTTATAGCATCCCTTACCGTACCGGATATAGTAATTTGTCCAATGCTTTGAAAACTAAAAAACATCAAGACAAATAGTGGAAGTAAAACTGAATTAATTTTTTTCATTTCCTAATATTTATTTTTCCTCACTATAAAAATTTAAATTTCGATATTCAATTTCATCAAATAGCTACTTTCAATAGATTTATTCACTGAAAATACAGAACAGACATCAATTTGACAAAAACACATTAATACTTTTCTTAATATGTATCTGTTTCCATAACTATTATTTGATTCAATATACACACAATTATGTGCTTGAACCATCTCAATTCAATGCAAATTTACTAAATAATCCAATCTAATACACTAAAATAAATGTTAAATGGCGTATTTCATTTTTCGTCTAATTAGAATTTGACCATTTTCTTAACCGCTACATTTCCTGCTGTTTCAAGTTTATAGAATATAACTCCCTTAATGCGGATATCAGAGTTGGATATATCTATGCTATTATACCCTTGTTTGGAAATGCCGCTAATTGTATTAACTATTTTTCCTGTCGAATTGTAAAATGTCATTTTGTACCCTGACACAGTATTTGTTTCAAACCCAATCACTGTATGTCTATTAAATGGATTCGGTTTATTCTGGTACAAGATAAACTGTCTTGCACTATCCAAATTATCCGTTGCACTTGCTTTTTTTACTGAAAATTTAAGTTCATGAATATCTAAGTCTCCGCCTAAATAAATTTCGGGACTTAAAAAGTTTCCTGATAATTTCAAAGCATCTTTTGTATGAATATCAGCCTTAGCTTTTAATTTCAAATAAAACAATACATCATCGTTGGCAAATGATGCTCCCATATCAGTCCATATAAACAAGACTTTATCATCAACCACATTATATATTTTTGTAGATTTTATTTTCCCAGGCTTGACTGTATCCAATTCAACACCACTTAATTCAAGCGTAAATTGAAATCCGACTACATCTTCAACTTTTTCAATATAGACAGGTATAAGTACAGTTGAATCTTTTTTAATAAAGCTGTTTTCGACCCAAAAACTTAAATCAGGTTTTGATTTTGGAATAGAGATTTTATTAGCACTTAAATCAGCATCTCCCATTTTCAAAGCATAAAACTCAGGATTGTGATCAGGTACTCCATTTTCCATAATAATCGTATCAATAAATGCGCGATTAATAGGTTTAGGGATTTTATTGGAATTTGAGTCTATATATCTCTTG
>JALVEE010000229.1 GCA_027008645.1 Saprospiraceae bacterium | reverse complement strand
GGGGTATTTCGAGTACAGAATGGGGGAATTTCCTTGGTACTGCTAAAATAAATTGTAATGGAACTACATTTAGAGACAATGCAGTTGCGGCGATGATTGCGACCAAAAATGGTCTAGGTATTGAAAGACAAGCATATGATGCTAAATTTACTAATTGCGAATTTATTAATGATGACGATATGCGACATGAGAAATTTTGGACTTTTATTGCATCCTATAATATAAAAGGCGTTACTAATGGATTAAGTGGTGTACAAGTAGGTCATTGCAATTTCACTGACCTTCAGACTAACTCAACTTATCCAAACACATGGAATTCAGGAATTGTTGCTTTAAATGGGGATGCAGCAGTCTTTAGAAGTACATTTAAAAACCTATATAGTGGTGTCGAAGCTAGGATTGGTGTCAGTGATAATCCTTATCTGACCCTGTGGGAAAGTAAGTTTTATGATTGTGGCTATGGTGTCATAAATTCCGGTATATCAGGGTCTGCCTTTTTGGAGAATACCTTTAACTTTGGAAGTCTTCCAATGGAAACTCAATCGGGTGAGCAAGTCGGTGTGGTTTTGCAGGATCAAATGAATGATATTTATTTTCGAGAGAATGTTTTTCAATATGCCCCTACTGGCAATGACCCAATGTTTTTCAAATGGTCAGAAGGTACCTATGTTAACAATGTAGGTGCTGATAAGAATAATAAGATTCGTAAGAATTATTATACTAATATTGATTATGCCAATATCGCAAGGGGGAATAATGCAAATGCTATAGATGGCTTGTATTACTTGTGTAACCAAAATTCAAGCAATAGTAGATTTGATTTTATTGGATTTAGTGGGGTTGCTATGCGAAAGGAACAGGGGGAGCCATTTGGTCAAGAATTTTTAGCGGCAGGCAATACCTTCTCACATTTGTCATGGGATTTTGGTAATTTTGGTCAAAATAAGGTTAGATATTACTACAACGCATTAGATGATGCTCAAAAGCCAGGGGGGAGTACTGGGAATAATGGGTACTTTGCTGGAATTGAATTGAAGCCTCGAAAACCAAGTGATTTTTGTTCCACGGAGGGGGGGCGTCCAAAATTAAAAAACTTGGCTGAAGCCGTTGCAAATGAAGGGGATTATCAAACTTATTGGGAAACCTATCAGGGGGCATTAGAAGAGTATAATAGCGCCAAGAGTAGTAGTAATTTGGAATTAAGCAAGACGAAAAAGGCTCGTTTAACGTATGAAAGCAATCGCCTAGGACAGGTCGTTGCATTGGGCTATGACTATGCTCGGAAGCACTCTGATAAAAATGAACTTCGGAAGTGGATTCGCCGATTTGATAACGTCGCTGGTGATTATTTATTGGTAGGGGATTACTTTTCAACTGGTGAATACGAGCAAGCATTGGATGTGCTGCAAGATATGATGTTGAAACGCCAGTTAACGGAGAAGGAAATGATTGATCTAGAGAAAGTGACAAACATTTATAAAACCATAGCCGAAGATGGTTTGGATAATCTAGATGCATCCTTTTTGAATGATTTGGAATCGTATGCAGAATCAAAAGAAGGCAAGTCTTGCTTTTTAGCTAGAACTATTCTGCGTAACTCTGGCCAATATTATGACCCAATTGTTGACATTCCTGTACAATTTGGTCAGACAGAGAATGAAACTAGTAATGGAGAATCTACTTCTATGTCCGTTTCTCCTAATCCAACGGATTATCAAGTAACTTTTGATTGGTCGGAATTTAATACACTTGGAAAAGAAGTCCGTATTGAAATTGCCAACCAAACGGGTATGCTGATTGATGTTCTACACCCTGAAGATGGAAATACATCCATAGAATGGACAACAGAAAAAGTAAGTGGCAGTAGTTGCCATTATGGCTTGTTCATTGATGGACAAGAAGTGGATAGTGGTCAAATTATTATTAACAAATAGAAATTTACCTTTTGTTCCGGCTTGCTAATAGCAAGTCGGAACATTTTAAATTAAATGCTTATGCTGCTTAATCGGATTATACTTTCAGCACTACTTTTTTTATTTCTTAGAACGCTGTATGCACAGCAAGGATTCTTGAAGGTTTTTGATGGCTCACAACAGGAAGCAGCTGTTTTTCTGGATATTGTCAATGATAATGATACTTTGGTGTTTTATGGGCTTTCTGATAATTCTGATGGAGTTCATGGAACAGGCTTCTATCGTATAGATACCTTTGGGAATCTATTAAATAAAAATGTCATTATTGATCCAGCTAAGACATTGACCACTTCATATGATTCCAGAAAAAAAATAGTAAAAACTTCGGATGGAAGTTATGCCATGACTGGCACTACGGATGGGGGAAATTACTTCCTA
>JALVEE010000228.1 GCA_027008645.1 Saprospiraceae bacterium | reverse complement strand
GTATAGATTTATTGGATGAATGGATTGACAAAGGGGGAGATGCTGAAAATATACCCGATATCAATTCAGAATTTATTTCATATAAAGCCGATAGTCTCAAAATGGAAATTTATCAGTTGGATACAGGTGTTGCTAAAGTTAGGTTGAAGGGATTTTTATTATCGGAAAGTGGGGAAAAAGAACTAATGCAAGCGGATTTTGATGCATATTTAAGATAATTGTATTTATTAAATGGAGCAATTGAAAATAAATAGTAAAACGCTATCTGAAGTTGTCAGCAAGTGCAAAAAAAATGATAATTTGGCACAAGAAGTCTTATTTAGATTTTTTGCTCCCAAGATATTGACTACTTGTCGCAGATATGAACTGCCGGATTTTGGTGCAGAAGATATCCTGCACGAAACTTTTATTATTGTTTTTAAGAAAATCAAACAATTTGATGAGTCCAAAGGCACTATTGAAGTATGGATAAGGAGAATTGCTATAAACGTAGCATTAAAATTTATGCGAGACAAAAAGATTCAGATAACCGATAGTGAGGATAATCTGCTAAATCTCACGGAGGCAGAAGATATTTCTGATATCACTCAACTCTCCGTAAGAGCTATTATGGACATTATTAAACAATTGCCTTTGGGATATAGAACTGTTTTTAATATGTATCTTATTGAGGGTTATACGCATGAGGGAATAGCTAATTATCTTGGTATAAGCACAAGCACATCTATGTCGCAATTATCAAAAGCAAAGAAAATGATAAAGAATATCTTACAGTCCAAAAATGGTAAAATCCGAAGTATAAAAATGTGAAATCATGACAGATAAAGAATTACAACATATATTAAACGAAAAAATAAATTCCCACGAGTCAGGATTGGACTTGGATAAGCACTGGGATAGTTTATCCTCGGAATTAAAGCGAAATAAAAAGGAGCGAAAGTTATTTTATTTAATAGCACTATTGGCTTTACTTCTTATAGGTATGAGCGCTTATGTTTTTAATGATATTTTTAGCACTTCTGACACAAAATCAAAAAATGATGATTTTGTTAATGTGGATAATAGCTTGGGAAGCAATAATGATAGTCAAAGCAAAGATTGGGATAAAAAAGGTAGTAATAATGATAAGCTCGCTTCTCAAAATATTGCAATTAATCCAAATTCTAAAAATACTAAGTCTGACGACAATAAGCAAATTGATATAAATAGAGATAAAATCGCTTTTGTGGGTAATAGCGGTACAAGCACCACAGTTAAGGATAGAATAAACGACAGCACGAATAGTAATAATGAAGTAGATAGCGATAGTCAAAGTGATAACTCCGGAATTAAATTTGTGTTCAATGAAAATAATAAAGACTTGGTTTATGGCATTGGCAAATCTGTAAAAGCCGGAAATGGAATTATTATGAATATCGATTTGCTCAATAAATTGCATTTTGAATTATCAAAGAATTCACCACATTATGAAATTACCTCTCCTGAGTTTATCCATTTTAATAAATTGAGGAACAAGAGTAATCTGTCTATTGTTTTTGGTACAGCTGTGATGATCTCTCCAATGATACATAAGGCAAAAACATCTGAAGCAATATCCTTAAAGAATTTCAGGTCTGTCAATGAAAAACCCTTGGAAACATATCAAATGCAACTGGGGATGAAATTAGCTTTGAGAAAGTATTACCTGTCAGGCGGTATTTTATATAGTCAAGGATATAGTAGAATGGACTATACTCAAGAGCTTAAAAAAGAGTATTTACTTAAAAATGCATTGCTCGAAGAAAGATATTATACCTTGACAAATACAAATGAAAAATTTTACGGTGACACCTCTGTTATTGGAAAACAAATAGTTGAAGGCGCCTATTTCACAAAATACAAATCAGTAGATTTATATATCGGCATTGGAAAAAAACTTTGGAGTAATGGATTGTATTTTCTTGACATAGATGCCGGAATTTTGGCAAATATCAGTAATACAGTCAAAGGGAAAAATATAGATCAATACAATTATAACATAACAGATGCAAGTGGTATTTATAAATCTAATGTAGGTCTTGGACTTATCTCAAATTTTTCTATTGGCTATTATATAAATGACAAATTTGGTATTAGCTTAGGTGCCAGAGGCGCCTATTATTTTAAGAATATCAATGCTTCAAGTTATAAATTAAAAACCCATTTGTTCAGATATGGTTTGGGAGGTAATATAGTGTATAGATTTTGAGGCGAATAGAATTACTTATTTAAAAAGAATGCTACTTTTAAAAAAAAGTGGCATTTTTTTTTGAAAATTTTTCATTTTACAAGCAAGGTTTTTCTTTAAATTGGATATTACTAATATACAAATCAATATTGATAGATAATAACTAAAATTTATAATTAAAAAAATAACTGAATATGAAAAAATTGAACTTATTTTTACTGTTTGTGATTTCTCTGACATTTCTTAATTTAAATGCACAAATCAATAGGGGAGAAGTTAGTAATATTAATTATCTAAGAGTCCAAAAAATGAATAATCATGAAAAAAGCGAATTATTGTTAAAAAGAACAATGGGCTTATCTAATGCGAGTGAACTAAAAAAAGTAAAAGAATCCAAATCAAATGAAATTATACACTCAAGGTATAAACAATATGTAGATGGTGTAAGAATTGTAGGTGCTGATATTGTCACTCATCAAAGGCAGGGTGGGGTATTAGACGTAAACGGACGCTGGTTGAGTGATTTTAACAAGAAAAAAAGTCCAAAAATAAATGAATCAAAAGCTGTTGATATTGCTATTAAAAGTTGTGGTGATGCAAAGTTTTATTGGGAAGTTGCAGCTCAGGAGAAATTGATAAAATCTGTAAAAGGTGAAAATAGTACTTTTTATCCTAATGCGGAATTAGTTTGGTATGACAAAGAGTATTCGAACAATTCTAATAGATATGCATTGGCCTATGAGACTACTGTCTATGTTTTTTCTCCAAGAGCAAAATATTTGATTTATGTAGATGCTGTGAGTGGAAAAATCATAAGCAAGCACAATGTATTGGAACATATAAAAGTACCTGGCAAAGGTACGGCTGTTTATGCAGGAAAAGTTGATATTACTGTTGATTCATTAGCACCGGATAAATTTGTATTGAAAGACGAAAAGCGTAATGGAAATACCACCGTTACAACTTTTGATTTAACTAATAATTTTGTTCCTGAAGTAGTATCTGATGAGAATAATATATGGGGTGAAGAAAATGAGATTGATGACAGATCTGCTGTTGAAGCTCATTGGGCTATTGAAAAAGCAGTCGATTTTTTCTATAATTATTTTGGCAGAAAAAGCTATGACGGAAATGGTAGTGACGTAGTCGTCAATGTACATGTAACAGACAATGGTCAACCAATGGCTAATGCCTTTTGGGATGGATTATCTGTAAATTTTGGAGATGGGGATCAAGGGCATCCTTACTCATTTGCACAATTCACAATAGCTGCTCATGAATTTACACATGGTGTAACTCAAAACTCTGCTAATCTCGGTATTTTTGCTGAACCGGGAGCGCTAAATGAAGCGATGAGCGATATGTTTGCAGTTACGATAGAATACTTCATGAATGATGGTAAATACAATTGGTTAATGGCTGAGGAACTTGATGCTCCGATTAGAAATATGGCTAATCCCAAAGCACTAAATATGCCCTCAACATACAAAGGAGAGTTTTGGTTTGACCAAAATGATATTCATGTAAATAGTGCGATAGGAAATCTATGGTATTATTATTTGGTCGAAGGTGGTTCAGGGCTAAATGATGTTGGAAGCAATTTTGAAGTACAAGGAGTTGGCTTTGAAAGTGCAAGCAAGATTATTTATGCTTGTTTAACAGATTATTTGACAAGCAATAGTGATTATGCCGATTTTAGAAAACAATCATTGCAAGCTGCAATAGACTTATTTGGTGCCTGTTCTCCTGAATATTTGGCTGTAGCAAATGCTTGGTATGCTGTAGGAGTTGGAAGTCCGCTAAACAACAATAATCTTTCATTATCAGAGTTGCTTTCACCTGTCTCTGCTTGTAGATTAAGCGAAGAAGCGGTTTCTATAGAATTAGAGTATAATTCTTGCAACGATTCCCTGCCTGCAAATACGACAATAAAATTGTTTTATTCCATAAACAATAAGGATACGGTTGTAGAAAGTATAGTAACCGATTCAATAATGAGAGGAGGAGACTCATTTGTATATACGTTTAATAAATTGGCCAATCTCAATAATCCGGGTAATTATCAAATTAATACTTGGTTTGAAAGGGCTAATGAAGGTTTTGCCGGAGATGACAATATTAGTTTGAGTATTGAAAATAGGCCGAATCAAAATACTGATTTAGGAGTAAAATCAATAGTTATTCCCGATAATTTGCATTGTGAAAGCGAATTTGATACCATTAAAGCTAATGTAGTGTTTTTGGGTTGCGACTCACTTTCAAAAGGAATAAAAATACCTTTTGAGATAACAATAGGTGATAATCCTGTAATCAAAAGCGAATATCTTTTGTCTAAAACTTTATTCTATAAAGATTCTTTGTTGATTCCTTTGGTAAACAATTTTGAGTTGACTGCTCTTGGTGAGAATACTATTTCTGTTGAAGTTAAATTTCCAAATGATGCATTGAATCAAAATGATTCATTTGAGGATATATTAAAGCGCTTTGAGAAAAATAATTCCGAGCAAGCATTTAAATTTGTAGATTCTTTGGAGATAGACAAGCTCAATATTTCAAAAGGGGAGTATTTACGCCATGAAGATAGACCATTATATCTTGTAAACAGAGATGATGATGCTACTAATAAGTCTTTATTGATTACAGGAGGATTTGGCTTTGATCCTGATGATGGTTTTGCGCCTTTATGGGATGAACCGGAATCTCCTGAGGGGGTATGGGATGTCAACGAGGGCTTTATTACAGATGTTTGTTTGTGTATCGATGCTACAGAATGGGACAGTGTGTTTTTAAAATTTGATTTGAGAATGTTATCTCAGGATTTCTTTTATCAGCAGTTTAATCTCCAACCTGAATTGTACTGTAATTTTAGAATAAAGGTAAATGGTGAACAAGTGTCTCCTACGTATCATGTGGATATTACAAACACTTCATATAGAAAAGAATTTTATGATTTGTCAAAATATGCAGGGACTTCATTTGAATTGTGTTTTGAAGGGCAAAACATTTTCGAAAGGACTATTGATGATGATACTAAAGCAATATATCCCGGAGATGATATAGAGCTGGATAATATTTTAATAAGTAGAGAGTCAAACTATACTTCTACAAAAGAATTGATAAATAATGAAATAGATTTGACTGTATATCCAAATCCGGCACATAATTTTATCAATGTAGAATACAATACTGATAAAGAAGGTATGATAACATATAAATTGCTTCCTGTTAATGGCGTTAGACCTGTTGTGACAAAGAAAATTAATGCAGGGAAAGGTGTTAATAAAACGAGATTAGACCTTAATAATGTACCACAAGGTATGTATTATTTACAGATTTTAAGTAGAGATGGTAGCAAGATAGTACCTGTTTCTATTATGTATTAGTAATTGCATGGCATTTCTTCAGATCGATGAGATTATATTGATTTGGGGGGATGCCTTTTGTGATATATTCAATTTTAATTAAATATAAAGGCTAATGAAATTGTCAACAATTATAAAAGTATTGGGATTTATTACTATTTCAATATTATTGAAGCTATCAGCTTTTGGACAGACGACTCCTGTAAAAAGGGTATTTGTTGAAGAAGGGACTGGTACTTGGTGCGGTTGGTGTGTGAAGGGTATCGTCTATATGGATAGTTTGGAAAAAAAATATCAGGATTCTTGGATAGGTATTTCAGTTCATATTAATGATCCTATGGCAAATCCTAATTACCAGCAAATTTATAATTCGAAAATAGCACAAGCTATTCCAAGTGGTACTGTAGATAGAAAATATTTGGATAATGATGGATTTTACGGTACTCAAGTTGAGGATTTCGAAGAGATTTATCTTAAGAGTATTGAAGAGACACCTCCGGCAAATGTTTATATTGACAGTATTATTTATGATGAAAGTAACAGGAAACTTAGTTTTGACGTTAAAGCTGTTTTTTTTGAAAAAGTTTCCAATTATAGATTGAATGCGATTATAGTGGAGGATGATGTAAAGGGACAAGGCGCAGAATGGGCTCAAACAAACTATTATGAGGATAATAGTAATGGGGAAATGGGAGGATTTGAATCTTTGCCTGACCCTGTACCTGCCGACCAAATGACCTATCATAATGTTGCAAGAGCTATACTCGGGGGCTGGGACGGAGTACCCGGGAGTTTGCCTATTCATGTATTGGAAGGAGCAACACACAGGTATAGATTTGAAGTTGATATAGACAATACCTGGAATATGGATAATATCAGTATGGTAGGACTATTGATTAACCGGACAACAGGAGAGGTCAAAAATGCTACCTCCAAGAATTTTAAAGAAACTACTAATATCACAAGTCTTTTAGATAAAAAAGAATTGAAGGTATTTCCCAATCCGTGTTATGATAAAATCACCCTTAGTGGTTTTGATAAGGGAATTATGAAAATATACAATACAAACGGGAAATTGGTATTGCAGAAAGCTGTTAATGTAAACAACAGTTCCATTGATCTCAATTTGAATCCGGGTATGTATTATGTATGGTTGAAATCTGAAAATAGTGTCACAACCCGAAAATTGATTGTTATTAAATAATTGTTAAATAAATCTGCTACCGGCATAATAAAATATTAAAAATCATGAAGAAATTTTACCTCTTATTTATCTTTTTTAATTCTCTCTTAAATGCGCAAACTCCGGATTATAATGTATATCCCGGAGATGTGGTTTTGCAATCGTATAAACCTGCGGATTCCTATAGCGGAAACCTTTTATATGATCTTGGAACATGGAAAATCGATTCAATACTCGAGTCGGGAAATCCTGTTATTTTTGATATTTTTGCGACTTGGTGTGATCCTTGTTGGGATTTTCACAAAAGTGGAGTATTGGAGGAGATCTATGATAGTATTGGTTGGGGAGGGACAAATGAAGTTGCAATTTTCGGTGTAGAGTCAAGCCCCGCAACAGCCAAGGGCGAATTGGTATCCAATTCCTATGGTAGAGATTGGGTTAGCGATACAAAATATCCAATGGTAAATAAGTCTGAGCTTGAAGAATTATTCAATATCACATATTATCCTGATATTGTAGTGATATGTCCTGATAGGACAGTAGTTGCAGTCAATTCAGAAGATAGGTCAAAAAAACATTTTTTAGAGATTTTATCAAATTGTCATAGCAAGCCTGAATTAGCAAATGATCCCCGGATTTTGGAATCCTCAACGCTTGAAAAAAGTTTTGCCTGCGGAGATCAAACTACAGCTCAGGTTAATATAAGTGTCATAGTACAAAATTATGGTGTATCTGAAATAAATGATAGTATAGCTCTAATAGTAACCGATTTCAACGGAAATGTGCTAACCGAAAATAAAGCAAAAGTCATGTTATCCCCCTTTGAATATTCACAAGTTGATATTGGTGAAGTTACGGCTAATATTGGAGAAAATTTGTTTTATACAAAGATAATTAGCGAAAATGATGATAGATCTAATGATACTTTTACAGTAAAAACAATAGTGGAAAGGGCTCCCATTTTTAATTTGAAATCTGATAACAAATTGACAATTGAGATGGACATAGACCAGATAGCATCAGAAGTGGGTTTTGCCTTTAGGAAAGGAATACCGGTTGGTACACCCGAACAAGTTTTTGATAAAGCAAGTAGTTCTAATAGTATTGCTTATGTTGGAATGGGTTCTTTATACGATAATCAGGATAAAACATTTTTTAGCCGGTCATATACCGTTGATGAAGCAGGGTGTTATCATTTTGTGGTTGTAGATGGTTTTGGGGATGGCATAGTATTTAGAAACCCCGATGGTGAAGCAAGGCTTATTTCACAGTCAACAATACATATCCCCGGCGATTGGGGAAAAGGAACGATAAAGATACTTGAGTTGGTTAATAATACGGCTACTGTCTCTGCCAATTCATATCCGGATATGGAGATTTATCCCAATCCCGTAGTAGATGAATTTTACATAAAAGGAAATTTCAGTGGGGATAAAAATGTATCTGTTGAAATAATCGACAAGACAGGTCGGATATTATATCGGCAAAAAGCAAATATCGGTTCAAGAAGAATAAAAATAAACACTTCCGATATTAGTTCCGGAATTTATTTTGTCAAAGTAAAAGGAAATACTCATTTGGTAACAAAAAAAATAATGATAAATAAATCATAAAGAGGCAATAATAGTTGAAATCCAATATTGGAATTATTATTTTATCAAAAAAATATACTTATGAAAAAATACATATTTATCTTATCAGCTTTTATTTTACTATTGTCTTCTAATGTTAAGTCCCAGTTTGTCGTATATGAAGAAGACGAGGGAAAAAAGCCATATACAGATTATCAAATATTTGAAACGCATTCAACGGATTTGACCAAACCTGAAACATTATTTGATTTTAGAATACTCAATACCGGCGATACTATTATTGATGTAAGGATACATATAGACTCTGTGTTGAATTCAGACGGCGATGCAGAATTTTGTATAAATGAAAATTGTTCACATCCCGTTCTTCAAGGTTTCAACTACCCATTTGAGGGCGAGCATCTGTATATTGAACCCGGACATTTGCAACCATATGCGAGCACCTGTAAATTTGCAAACAGGACAGAGGGGATTGACAAAAACCTACCGGTGGATTATGTATTAAAATTTTACCAAATAGATAAAACGGGAAAGGAAGTAGGCACTCCATTGCATGTAAGGTGTAGATATACTTCCAAGACTTCTGCAACTGATAAATTATCGACTAAAGGACAGCAAATAATATCAGAACACCTGACCCCTAGGGAATTAAGATGACCCCAATTTATAGATTAAGGTGAGGTCAGTATCAGGAAAGAGAGTCTGGGTTTGGTTTAATTGTTCACAAAATTGTTCCAGT
>JALVEE010000227.1 GCA_027008645.1 Saprospiraceae bacterium | reverse complement strand
CTGTAGAAAAACACATTTATGAAAAAACTAATTTTAGCTTTTATTGTTTTAACTATTTCTTCATTTGGAAACCTTAATGCTCAAAAAATCAACTGGATGAGTTGGGAGGATATGATCCAAAAGCAAAAGGTAGAAAAAAGAAAAGTAATTATTGATCTTTATACGGATTGGTGTGGTTGGTGCAAGAGAATGGATAAAACAACCTTTAGAAATCCTGTCATTGTGGATTATATCAATAAAAAGTATTATGCTGTAAAGTTTAATGCCGAACAAAGAGAGGATGTTAATTTTGACGGTCATATTTTCAAATTTGTTAAACAGGGTAGGAGAGGATACCACGAATTTGCAGCGGCTTTAACGCAAAATAATTTATCATATCCCACTTATGTCTTTCTGACTGACAATATGCAGATTTTACAGGTTTTTGCCGGTTATCAACAAGCCAAGGATTTTGATTATATCTTGAATTTCTTTGGAGACGATATCTATAAAACCACAAAATGGGGACAATTTGAGAAAGAGTATAAGTCTAAAATAAAATAGAATCATTTTTTCGCGTTGCGGGTTGATTCTCCTTTAGGAGTCAGAGGCAAATAATGGATAAAGCGAAAAAATGAAATACACCTTTTTTTTATTTGCTATATTTTGTTGATTAAATTTTATTACATTTGTGCAACTTTTAGATTTATGAGTGAGCAAATAGACATATTGAAACTGTTGGATAACAAGAAGGAGTTGAAAAAAACATCTTTCGAAGAGTTATATGAATTGGAGCGAAAGTTTCCCTATAGTCATATTATAGATATATTAATCAATAGAAAACAATTGAAGGAAAATGGTAATTTGTCCTTGTTGCAGATGGTTAACCTTGTGAATAAAAACAATAATCCGGGTTTAGCCTTTGTTAGCGTAATTGGAGGAAGTAAATATACTGACAAGGATAAAGAAAGTTCTCGAAGAAAGAAAAAATCAAAAAAAACATCAAAAGCTGTTTCTGAAAAGAAAAAGAAGAAAAAGAACTCTAAACATAAATCCTCTAAAAATGTTTCCGGTGATTTAAAAAAGGAAGTGATAAGTGAGCAATTGGCAGAAATTTACTTAAAACAAGGCATGAAACAAGAAGCAATTGAAATGTATAAGGCATTAAGTTTGCAAAATCCGAAAAAAAGTGCTTACTTTGCAAAAATTTTGAAGAAAATAAAAAAAATATAATGTTATGTTAACTACTTTTTTATCAATTTTGATAGCACTTGACAGTGCAATGTTAGTATTTGTAGTTCTTATTCAAAAGCCTAAGGGAGGTGGATTGGATCCTTCATTTGGCGGAATGGGAGCAAACTCCATGTTAGGAGCAGCAAAAAGCGTTGATTTTATTGAAAGATTGACATGGATATTAGCGGCTATTTTGTTTATACTTAGTATCGTTACAGCGGTTTATGTGGGTTCTGTTGGAATGGAAGGAACCGGAGATATCCCATTGCAGTCAGCAGGATAATAAAAATATTAAGTATAGATTTTTATTGAAAGAACTTTAAGTTATAATGTGTCATTGTAACTTAAAGTTTTTTTTATGTAGTAGCCACGAACCTCCAAATGTATTGTAGGGATGAAAGTCAAAACTTGCCTTGGAGTACAACCGTCTAATCCTCAAAGATAATCCTAAAGATATTTTTTTAAATCTTCAGGAGTATCAATTCCAAATCCTTGATAATCTGTTTCAAAAGCATGAATTTTGTAATTGTTTTCAAGCCACCTCAACTGCTCTAATTTTTCTGTTTTTTCCAAAGTCGATTCAGGAAGCTTTGTGATGGATTGCAAAACCTTATTCCTGTATCCATATATTCCAATATGCCTAAATGCAGGAGTATCACCTTTTGAATCCCTGTCAAAAGGAATTGGAGCACGGCTGAAGTACAAAGCATTGTTATTTATATCTTTTACCACTTTAACGATATTAGTGTTTAGTTTTTCATCAATAGCTTTAATCTCGGTACATAATGTAGCGATTTCAATCCAACTGTCATCTTGCATTTTTTGAGCTAATAAATCAATAATATCCGGTTCAATAAAAGGCTCGTCGGCTTGAACATTGATGATAATATCATCTCCCCAAAACTCCGATGCTACTTGAGCACATCTGTCTGTTCCCGATTTATGAGAAACAAAGGTCAATTCTGCATTAGCTCCAAAAGTTCTACATTCATCTATTATCCTTTGATCATCAGTTGCGATGATGATTTCATCTATTTTTGTTGCTTGCTTCACTCTTTCATAAGTCAATTGGATTATGGTTTTTTCATTAATTCTCTCTAATAATTTGCCTGGAAATCTCTTGGAATCATATCTTGCCGGAATTATTGCTACTATTTTGCTCATATTTCATTAATTTTCTTTATAGTTTGTTATATATTATAATAATTAGTAATATCTTTGCGTATTAAAATAAAGATTATGTTATATACATACAAATATAGAAATTTATTGTTGATTATATTATTTATGGCAACATTATTTAAGAGTTCTCTATTTGCACAACATGTGTATATCCCCGATACTATTGTGGTTCAAAACCTGCCTGAAAAAGGGCTTGTCTTTGAATATACGGTAAAGAAAGGGAATACGATGTATAGTATTTCTAAAGCATTTAACGCGGATTTGATCGATTTATATGCATTTAATGAGAGGGCAAATACAAGACCATTAAGTATTGGAGCCAAGATAATAATACCTTTTGACAATCAGCTTTTAGATGCTAAAGATGCAAAGAATCACATTGTATTGTACAAAGTAGGTAAAAAGGAAAATCTGTTTAGAATAGCAAAAATGTATTTTGGCGTAGATGTAAAAACCGTCAAAATTTTGAATAATCTCAAGGACAATACGATTCAACCGGGGCAATTTTTGAAAATAGGTACAGTTAATTTTCAAAAAGAAGAGATTGTAGAAGCGTCTATTCCTGAAAAGAAAAGTAATAAGGATACAGCACAAAAGGCAAATAATAATCAAGATAAGATTAAAAAAGATGAACCTAAAAAGAAAATAATTGTTAAGGATAGTGTTGATAGAAAAGGTGAGGAGAAAGAGAAGGTGAAATTTGAAAAAATCATTGTTGTCAAGAAAGATTCTGCAGTTATTAAAACGGACAGTGTTGCGGCAAAAAAGAAGAAAGTGATATTGATGTCGGATAACGGAATAGCTTTGTGGAATAAAAGGAGTAGAACCAAAGGTGTGTTTGTGCTTAATAACAATGCTAAAATTAATTCATTGATGGAGATTTACAATCCGATGTTGGGTAGGAAAATATTTGCCAAAGTAATTGGCAGAATACCGCCTAATTCTTATCCTTCCAATGTAAAAGTAATATTATCACCTCAAGCTGCGACTTCCTTGGGTGCAATCAATACAAAATTCTATGTTGAAATTAAATACGATAAAAAATAAATAGCTATGGCTTTGAAAAGTGGAATTGTGGGTCTTCCTAATGTTGGTAAATCAACTCTGTTTAATGCATTGACATCGGCAGGTGCTCTTGCCGCTAATTATCCATTTGCGACAAAGGAACCCAACGTCGGGATAGTGACTGTTCCGGACGAAAGACTTGAGGTATTGAGCGATATTGTAAAAACACAAAAAACTGTCCCTACAACTGTTGAAATTGTTGATATAGCAGGGTTGATAAAAGGCGCAAGCCAAGGGGAAGGCTTGGGTAACCAATTTCTTGCCAATATCAGAGAAGTAGATGCTATACTTCATGTTATCCGTTGTTTTGAAGACGAAAATGTAGTACATGTAGATGGCTCAATTGACCCTGTCCGAGACAAAGAAATTATAGATACTGAACTATTGCTAAAGGATATTGAGTTGGTGGAAAAGAGAGTGGAAAAGTTCAAAAAGAATGCTAAAAGCGGTAATAAAGATGATGTCAGGGCTCTTGAAATTGTCCAAAAGATATATCAGCATCTATTAGATGAAAATCCCGGAAGGTCATTTGAACCTGAAAATGAGGAAGAGGAATCTATGATTAAAGAATTGATGCTGCTAACATCAAAACCCACGCTCTATATTCTCAATGTAGATGAGAATTCGGTTATAAACGGAAATAAATACACTGAAATGCTGAGAGAGGCTGTTAAAAATGAGAATTCGGAAGTCATTAATATCAGTGCGGCAATCGAAGCGGATTTAGTAGAATTTGATGATGAGGAGGAGAAACAATTGTTTCTTGAAGAGATGGGGCTTACTGAGCCGGGAGTGAATCGTGTAATAAAAGCCAGCTATAAATTACTAAACCTACTTACTTTTTTTACAGCCGGGGTAAAAGAAACTCGAGCATGGACTGTCCGTAAAGGAGCCAAAGCACCCGAAGCAGCAGGTCAAATCCACTCTGATTTTGAAAAAGGTTTTATACGTGCAGAAGTCATTAAATACGATGATTATGTAGCTCTTAAATCAGAGGCAGCAGTAAAAGAAGCCGGAAAAATGAGTGTCGAAGGCAAATCTTATGTTGTACAAGATGGGGATGTGATGCATTTTAGGTTTAATGTGTAGTGGAGAAAGGGAGCGAGAATGCATTTTTACATTGCTAATGGTTTAAGAGTAATATTCGCCAAGAGGTAAAAGACACTTTGGCTCAGGTCAATTGGTAAATTCTGTACATCTGTATGGTTTGGAATAGCACAAATCTGAGCTAAAGGTTTTTACCCTCTTAGCTAATCACAAAAGCAAAACCATCAATATGAAGGATCAATCTTTTAGCGAAATATTGCAAATCTTTTATTAGCAAATAGTATGAAATATCACTAGGAAATCATATAAATCTTGCGGTTTAACCACTAATCTTTAAAGATTTAACTTTTATTTCTTGCATTTTACTTGAATACTTTATATATTTGGCGTCCGTAATTTATTTAAAATTCAATTTTCTAATACAAAGATTTCCTGTTTGCCGGGTAGTCTTTGTTAAAATGACCAACCATGACTTATCTAAAGCTATTCAGAAGTATCTCTGTTCTTCTAATCGTATTATCCTTTTACTTTATTGGTTTCTCTAGTACTTTTACCGGTGTTGAGTTAACAGTATCGAGGGGAGATATTACAGGTTTGACAAAATTTGATCAGGACACAATTCCTCCCGGTTTTGACATTGATACAACAATTACAGCAAAAGTAAAAGCTTATGTTTGTAGCGCTGATATTGAGGTGCCAAAGGTAAAAAATTTGACTGATAACTCAGATCCTGATCCAAAATGGTGGATTACTGCTAATCAGGGGACAATAAGTGGTGATATTGATAATAACGGCTATATTGATTCACTGGAAAATTGGGAAATAAAAAATATTCCTTTGGGGGAATATGAAATTTGTTATCACGCTATTGATATTAGTGGCAATGAATCTACAAAGTGTATTCCGGTATATGTATTGGATATTACTCCGCCTATAGCATCTTGTGATCAGTTCAAAAAAATTAGTATTTCTAATGATGGTATTGGAAGATTAGAAGCCTTAGATTTTGATTCAGGCTCTTTTGATAATTGTCATCCAATACATTTTAAAGTATTAAGAGCTAACAGTGATTGGGAGTATGATGGTGGGTGTATTTCTTTGAATGGAGATGATGATACAGATACTGATTCTTCGGAGGTGTGGTATGATAATGAAGTTTATTTTTGTTGTGAGGATATAGATTATGGCATCATGGTAAAAATGAGAGTTTTTGACAAATATCCCGGTTTAGGAGCTGTAAATCCTGAAAGAATGGAATTAGGTGGGGATTTATATGGGCATTATTCTGATTGTTGGACAGTTGTAGATGTAAAATGCAATATTTTTCCTGTTTTGAATTGCTCTTCTGTTGTTTTGTCCTGTGATGAAAGCATTGATCCAGAAAAAAATAAGCGATTGATACCTGATTTTGATTATGTTTGTGGATTTGACTTAGAATATAATGATGAAAATCTCGGAGTGGATACCTTTGGTTTTGAAAAAATATTGAGAAAATGGACTTTGAGTTCATGCTCTAATAAAGACAGTTGTACACAACAGATAAAAATAAACCCAATCGAGGAATTCAATCCTTGTGAGATTGTTTTTCCTGCGGATTCTATTTCCGATTGTGGAACCGTTATAAATCATATGCCGGAATGGAGCAAATTTGTTTGTTCACCTGTCACTGCTCAAATTATCAGACAGGATACATTTTATGACAATGAGGGCATTTATTTTAAGATAGAAAGAGAATGGGCGGTAATCGATAGTACTCTGTATCAGTCCGGAACAGAAGCTGAAGATAATATTGATTCGGTTATTGCAAACAAATTGGATTGTTCAAAATTGATTGAAGACGGATATTACAGATATACTCAAATTCTTATTCCTGAATTTGATCCTTGCTCAATCGTTTTTCCTTCCGACATTGAAGATGCTTGTGAAGGATATGATTTACCACAACCTATTTGGGATGAAAGTACCTGTGCGAATATTTATACAAAAATAATAAATGAAGATACTTTTAACGGCCAATCTAAGAAAATCGTAAGAGAATGGGCGGTAATCAATAATTCATTATTTCGTGAAGGTAGTGGAGCGGAAAACAATGTTGATTCGCTTTTTGGAAATAAATTGGACTGTTCCGAATTGGTAAAAGACGGATATTACAGATATACCCAAACCATAATTTTTGATGAAGACAAAATAGCGCCTTCATTTGATGTACCTGACACCATTGTTGCTTATCTTGAAGCAAATTCCTGTAAATTGAAAATACAATTACCCGAGATAATTGATTTGTGGGACAATTGTGACGCCGATCCAAAATGGTGGATTACAATAGATTCGGTTGATATTTCCGGAGATATAAATGATAATGGTTATGTCGATTCAACTGAAATATGGTATTTGAATACTTATAAGAAAGGAATATTTACGCTAGCGTATTTTGTCATAGACAATGCAGGAAATGAAGCACGAAAAGAGACAATATTAAATATCATAGATAATTTTCAACCTGTTGCTGTTTGTGAAAAGTTTAAATCTTTAAGTTTAACTGCTTTGGGGAATGGGGTTATTTCCGCTGTCGATTTTAACGCAGGTTCATATGATAATTGCAATCCTGTGTTTTATAAAGTGTCTAGAAATACAAATAATCCTGAGGCTGATGAATCTTGTAAAGATTTGAATGGAGACGATAATCCCGCTACTAATAAAATTGATATATGGTATGATGACAAAGTTTATTTTTGTTGCCAAGATTTGAATAAAAATATCCCTGTCATTTTACGTGTTTTTGACAAAGATCCCGGTGATGGTCCCGTTGATCCTAAAAGAATGAAGCCGGGGGGGGACTTATATGCTCATTACAATGCTTGTTCGATTCCAGTATTTGTTCAGTCTAAAATACCACCAACAATTGATTGTACTCCGGTAACCGTACGTTGTGGTGAAAGTTATAATCCTGATATAAATCCGAAAATTTTACCTGCCGCCTTTAGTGCTTGTGGACATACATTAAGCTATCAAGATAGTTTAGTAAATCCCGGGGATTATTCAGGAACATTTATTAGAATATGGACGATCTCGGCAAACGGTTTTAGCGCAAAATGTGAACAATCTGTGACAATTGATACTTCAGATTATTTTGATCCATGTACGATAATATTCCCAAAGTCTGATACGATTTACGGATGCAAAGGTGTATATGATAGTATTCCCCATTGGGATTATCCCGGGTGTGCGAATGTAACTTATGAAGTACAAAACGAAGACACCATATTCAATACAGGAGATTTATGTATGCAGATAATTAGAGAATGGGCGGTTATTGATTGGGATACCTACCAAGCCGATCCCGATGGAGCTGATTACAATATTGATTCAATAATTGGCAATAAGTTGGATTGTTCTCATTTAGTGGCTGATGGATTTTATAGATATACACAAATTATTTCTGTTATTGACTATGTGTCGCCGAAAATATTTGTTCGAGATACTTGTTTTTCCACTTTTGATTGCTATGCCTACGATATTAAAGTGGAAGCTAGTGCGACTTCAGAATGTAGTAATGAAAAAATCAATTGGAAATATATTGTGACCAATTTGGATACTTGGGAAACAGTGCAATACTCTTATAATTATACTCCTGTACCTTTTGGTGGGACAAAGGGAAAACAGTCTAAAGATAATCTTGATAATACAATAGATGCATCTTTATTAATATTGAATCCGCTTCCAAAAGGGAATTACAGGGTTACTTGGACAGCCGGTGGTCTATGTGGTAATGCAAATAGCATAAACCATTATTTTACTATAAGTGACAATAAAGAACCTACTCCTGTATTATTCGACGAAAACTTTTTGAAAGTTAATAGCAGCAGTTTAACAATAACGGCCAGACAATTTGATAAGGGAGGCTGTCCGGTTGGTTGTATTTCTTCCTTAGACAATTGTTCGAGAAAAGACGAATTGTTTTTTAGTTTCACGGACAAATTGCCTGAAATATGGGAAGATACTACCAGATGGAATAATCAGTTGCAGGAATATGGAGAATACTATTTTAATCCTGTTACAGGCAAAATTAGCAGCCAATTGCAATATTTGGAGTCATTAGCAGATGCTTATGTTCCCGCATTACATACTACAAAAAGGATAATTTGGCAAAATGGAGAAGTCAAAAATATTCCTCCAAAAGTATATGTATGGGATCAATTTGCCTATAATGATGTATGTGATTACAATAATTTTGGCTATGGCAATATTCATATATCACTTGGAATTGAACATCCTGATAATTTATTTGGTAAGGTATCGTATATCGATGATAGTACCGGATTTTCAGGAATGCAAATGAAAGCCTTTAATGGTGGACTGGAATTAATTGACACTACCGAAGATGGAGTATTTGCATTTGGTGAACCTGATGGAAAAATATTTATCTCCGGAAAAAATGATTCAAATTATTATCAAGGACTTTCCACCAGAGATTTGATATTGATTCAGTACTTTTTATTGGCAATAAAATCCCCTAATGTTTTGGGCGTTTTGGCAATGGATATAGATAATAATGGTTTTATTAATGCTTTTGATATATTAAAATTAAGGCAAATT
>JALVEE010000226.1 GCA_027008645.1 Saprospiraceae bacterium | reverse complement strand
TACTAATTATCTTGAGTACAAAATGGCAATTATTGACTCATACATATGATGAAACTATGTTTTTATAACAAATAAAATGAATGATAAATATTTACAATACGAAATAGAAGACTTCTTAACCGATGACTCTTTTATAGCTTTTGCAAAAAATTTAGATTCTTCCAATGTACAATACTGGAAGGATGTTCTAGACGAATACCCCGAATTAAACGACTTGGTTGAGGAAGCAAAAAGAATGGTAAATTCATTTCAGTTTGAAAAAAACATTCCTAGTGATACTCAAATTGATAAGATCTGGAGTAATATAAAGCAAAAAACCATTGAAAATCGTAATGATGCTAAAATTAGATTTAGAAATATTTATAAAATTGCACTAAGTACTGCTGCTGCTATCATATTATTATTTGGTATAACTAGCATTATCGATACCGGTGAAAAGATAGTGACGACTAGAGCAGAAACAAGCTCAATAAATTTGCCTGATAACTCAATTGTCAATCTTAATGTAGATTCAAAAATTACCTACAAGAAAACTACTTGGAAGAAAAAAAGATTGGTAAAACTCTCCGGAGAAGCTTTTTTTAAAGTGCAAAAGGGAAAAAAGTTTGTTGTTGAAACACCAAAATCTTTTGTGGAAGTACTCGGAACAAGTTTCAATGTCTATGACAGGGATAGTTCTTTGGATGTAAAATGTTTTACCGGAAAAGTAAGAGTTATAAGTAAAAATATGATGGATACTATATTGCTAACTCCGGGTTTTGCTGTATTTCAAACAAATGGGAAAAAACTCAAAACCTATACTTTTGATACAAAAGAAAAATCTATTTGGAAAGATAACATCCTTGCTTTTGACAATAAAAGTTTAAAATTTGTTTTCGCAGAATTAGAAAGGGTTTTTGATATACAAATCGTTGCAGAGAAATCGATACTTAACCGGTATTTTACCGGACAAATAGTATTAAAATCAAAAAGAGAAACATTGGAAAATGTTTGTTGGCCGATGCATCTCAAATACAAAATCGAAGGAAAAACCGTTTATATTACTAAGTAGAAAATAAACAAATGAAACCGATTTCGATTTTAGCAAATACCGGTATTTTAACACAATTTCTTATTCTTCTAATTTTATTGAGCACATTTGTGGATGGTTTATCACAATCCGGTATCGATTCGCACAAAATCCCTTTATATGATGAAATACAAAAAATTGCTGAAAAAGAAAACCTGCATTTAGCCTATGAATCGGGTTTGCTCCAAAATATGTATGCCAAAACCAATGTGCAGAATTTAAGCTTTGATAAAGCTTTGGATTTGATTCTCTCTCAAACGGATTTGGAATATATTCTTACAAAAGACCATCAACTGCTTCTGAGAAAAAAAAAATTAAATAATCCGGAAAAACTAAAATTGTTTGGACGGATTCGCGATAAACAAAACAAAGAGAATATTGCATATGCAGCTATTTCATTGAAAGGCTCTGCTATAGGTTGTTACTCTGATGAAGCAGGAAACTTTAATTTGGTTATTCCCTCTGATTACATAAAAGGTAATGATACAATAATAATACATAGATTGGGATATAATGAAAAGAAGATAGAATTAAACAAGTTCATCAATAGTGGGGAAGTGGAACTAGATGTAAAAGCAAGACTTTTGCCTTTGGTTACTATATTAAACCCGATAAAAAAAATAAGATTACCTAATAGTTTGTTTGATTATAGTATTAATAATCAGGGGTATGAATTTTATGCATTTATTACTAATGATATTTTGAGAAAAATACAATCTTTGCCTTCGATATATGCTAATAAAGATAAGTCAGCTCTAATAAATATCAGAGGAAGTAAGTCTTTTGAAACACTAATATTAATTGATGGTCTTAGAATGTATCACCCTACCCATTTTTATAATATATTTAGTTCGATAAATAATGATTATGTCGAAAAAATAAATGTCTATAAGAATACTATTCCACCTTCTATCCGCTCGATGACAGGAGGTGTGGTTGAAATGATTTCCAAACCGATGAACAAAGATTTTTCTGCGGATATAGAGGCTAATTTAATGTTTTTGGGTACAGTAGTAAATATTCCTGTATCAAATAAAGCCGGTTTATTGCTTTCTGCGAGAAAATCAATATTTGATAAGACACAAAATAATTTTGCTAATCAAGTTCTTTCTCCTGTAGATAAACAATCAGCACTTCCTGTACTCACTAGATTGGACAGAAAAAGTCCTGAATTTAAATTTTATGATTTCAATGGAAAATTTGAGTACTCGATAAATAATAGAAACAAAATACAAATTGATTTTTTTTCAAGTCGTGATTTCTTTCTTGACAAATATGAAAATATACTTAAAAAGAAAACTAATGACATAACTTCATTAAAAATAAGATATAGAGATGATGCAAACTGGATTAATACAGGAATTGGTATTAAATACAATCTAAAATTTAAAAACCTACATACAAACATAGCTTTAAGTAGCGCAAATTATTTTGACAATAGTTTATTGAATATAAACCTTGTTCAAAAGAGGCACGATTCATTAAAAATATATTTTGAAGATGATTTTAAAATAAGCTCTATTCATGATTTGGTTTTTAAAATTAACAACCAACTAAAAACTGGAAAAAACTCTTTTCTTGATTTTGGTTTGGATATAACAAACTATAGTGTTGCATCACAAATCATATTAAAGTTAAATCCTATTCTTGATATTTCTAAAGAATATATTTCATATAGTTTATATACTTCTTTTTTGAACAAAATAAATAATCTAGAATACCGGTTAACCCTGAAAACAAGTTATTTTACCGGAACAACTAATTATTATGTTGATCCTGCAATAAATATAAAATATCATTTGACAAACAAATTATTTATATACTCCTCTATAAATAAACAACATCAATTTTTAAGGGAGATAGAATATGAAACACCTCAATCCACCAATTCTTATTTTTGGGATTTAGCCAATAAATCCACTCCTGTATTATCCTCAAAAACCTATTCTATCGGTTGTACTTATGATAACCATAAATCTAAAATAAATCTAGAATTTTACTATAAAACACAAGATGGTCAAAGCATACTTTTGCGCCCAAAACCTACAAAACGCGATAAGCCCAACCCAATAAATTTGAATTATAATATATTTTATGGCGACACATATATCTATGGTTTGGATATGGTGTGGTCTCAGACTTTGGGAAACTATACCGGCCAGTTGGCATATACCTACAGTGTTTTTAATCAACGCTTCAAACAAATATTTAAAAATGAATATCATCCAGCTCCGGACGATACACGTCATCAGTTGAAATTAATTCAAAATTACAGATTGAACAAATGGAACTTTGGTCTAAACTTAATTTATAGTAGCGGGACTCCATATTTTGACTTTAGCGATCTAAAACGAGCTAGCCATCGTTCTGAAATCAATTTTGAAGATTATATCAAGTTTCTTCCCGATTATTATCGGTCTGATGCTTCTATTACTTATTCGTTTAAAATATATGGTAAAAATACACAATTAAACTTTTCTATTTTTAATCTTACAAATAGAATGAATATTTCTGACAGAAGATTGATAAGTACAAACAAGGATTTTAACCCTAATAATCCCTTAAGATTAATTCAAAGTCAAACAAACCTTCTAAAAAGATTTGTAAATATCGGTATAAAATTTAAACTTTAGAGGTGCATTTCATTTTTTCGCAAGACCTTCAACTCAAATAGTTTCCCCTCTTGACTAAATATACTAACCATCCCTTAGCCAAAGCGTCTTTATCCTCTTGGCAAAAATACATATATTCACTTCAAAAATCAGTGTTCGGTAATCGGTGTTCTTCATTCATCTGCTCTTTTCTCTTTGACTCAACCTCTCTCACTGCCCCGAGCCAAAGCGTCTCCGACCTCTTGGCGAGAACAAACTTCACATACAATTTAGTTGAGAGGTCAAAGACCTTCAACTCAATAAGGGTAAAGGGTAATACTCTTTGTAGAAGTACTTATTATCTTTTTATTCAAAAATCAAAGTTCTTTATTTATTTCTTCGTTTCTTCTTGGCACAACCCCTCTCACTATCCTGAGCCAAAGTGTCTTTGACCTCTTGGCGATAACAGCATAATCAACACATTATGAACAACTCCTCTTAAACTTTAGTAACCGGATGTCTAAGTACTGTTTTTAACTTCTCCGGTATTGTTTTTCTTGGATCATTTAAGTAAATTTCGTGGTGTTTGTCCCGGAGTTTGTATCCGTTGTCAGCTGCGAATTTGTGCATTTTTTCTATTGTTGGCATTTCATCGCTATATGAGCCAATATACATAATCTGAACACACAAACCTTCTTCCAAAGATTGTACGTATAATTTGTTCAATGATTCAGGATTCTTTTTGTTTTTTAATATTTCTTTTGCTTCTTTTATCATTTCTGGGGTATAAAAATCAGGTATCATAATCATCAAAGTCCATCTCCAATCTTCTTTGCTCTGTTGAAGCATCAACAAATCTTTTTGTGCACCCTCTTTTGTCCACCATAAACCTTCGAGAGGAGGAACTACATATTCAAAATATCCCTCTGGTTTTTCCTTATTTTTAAACATAAACTTTAGGGTATATGACAATCCGTAAAGACTCTCCAAGGCATTATCAAATTCCATAGAATTGTTTGGATCTCCCTGCCCATCTACCATTAAGTAGTTCATTTTTGGTACATTTACTATGCTTTCTTTTTTGACAGATGGTCTATACAATTCCTTATATTCCTTTTTAAAATCTATTTTTTTCATATGTAATTCTTTGATTATATCAATTTATCCAAATGTTTATTTGCTTTCATCTCAAGAGTAATTAACTCGCCTTTGTAAAAGATACTATTTATTACCCAAGGTATTGGCATTTTCCTTCCATCTTCTTTGTTTTTCAAATGATGAATCGCAATAGGAATATTTTTCTCTTTTGCATAGTTTTTTGTGACGACATTTATGTAGTAGTCTGTAAAAGGGCAGGTATTGGAATAATAAACTGTAATTCCTTTATTGTCGGGACAAGTACCGGATTTAGCTGTTTCCAATATCTTTGGAAACTCTGCATCATGATTTAATTTTAATCCCATCAATTTAAAAAATGGAGGCGCTTCATCTATTACTTCAAACCCTTGATACTTTAAAAATTTTGGGTCTGTCATAAATGGACGCTTTTTATCGCTGGAAATGGCTATTATCCCATCCATTCCTTTTGATTTTGCATCATCCAAAACCTTTTGCAATAATTTTTTTCCGTTTCCTTGTTTTTTGTATTGTCCGGACACCCAAAAGCAATTGATCACCATAAAGTTTTTGCCTTCCAATGGAAGCCAAGAGTTTTCAATGGGCACATACTCTATAAAAACTTTCCCTCTTACATTCAATTTTTGAAAAGTATAGCCATTATTAAATTCAGTTCTTAACCAATCCTTTTTAGCATTGTATCCTGCGAGACATTTTTTGTCTGAAATTGCACAACAGATATGTTCATCCGAAATATTCTCCTTACTAAGTCTAATTATTTTATCCATCAATTATTTATTTTTCCAAGTTCTTTTTTTATTAATTTCTTCCTTATTTCTAAATGCTTTCTCCAGATTAATGTTATATCTGTTGGCTATAGCACAAATAAATATAAAAATATCTGCCAATTCTTCGTCAATTGCAGAAATCTTAGAGTTATTATCAATTTTAATATTCTCTTCTTTTCTAATTGCTTTAAATAATTCACCAAGCTCCTCACCCAACATCAATGCCTTTTGTAGGGTGTTTTGATGGGAAAAACCTCTCTCTATTTCCATTAATTTTACATATTGTTGGAAGTCATTTAGTTTTGGGTTGTCTTTTAAAAATAAATTACTTGTTTTTTTCATTATTTCTTTACTTTATAGGAAAAAATATTTCTGTAATATAATCATCAGGTGAATAATCAGGAGACATCCTTTTATATACTTCTAAGCAATTCTGATTTCTTAATTTTACTTTATTTTCCGTTAACCATTTTACATAAAAGTAATCATATGCAGCATTGAGATTATCATAACTTCCGCGAATTGTGGCCACTGCATACCTACCTCCTTTTATTTGTATTTTATGCATACCTTCGCCAGGTATAATACTTTTGTCGAGTTCAACGCAAGCATCATATCTTATTTTTTCCTCTTCGGTGATTTTTGGATTATCATAAGAAATACCTAAGGTACTTTTAATATTAAAATTATTGTTATTGACCCATTCTATTAATTTGTTCCACGTTGAACCTACATCAAAATATCTTCCGGTATGTCTCATACAAATCAATGTTTTTTCAGGAACATTTTCGATAATTTTCACATCAAAAATATTATTGTTCTCCATGTTAAAGTTGTGGTTTAAAGATTCTTCCAACTCGTTTTTGCTTATTTTTCTAAATTCCTGAGGTGTTTTTTTAAACCGATTTTTAAAAACCCGGGAGAAAGATTCCGTATTCTCATATCCCGCCTCCAATGAAATTAAGCTTATAAGTTTATCAGAATATTTAAGGCTACCGGCGGCTCTTTCCAGTTTTAGTCTTCTTATGTACTTTGCTATACTTTCACCGGTAAAAGCCCTAAAAATCCTATGAAAATGAAATGGAGAAAAATGCGCAATACCAGCTAATTGTTCTAATTCAAATCTTTCGTCCAAATGCTTTTGTATAAAGTTTAAAACTTTTATTATCCTCTTGGCATATTCATTATGTGTATTATCTTTCACGATACAAAGATAGCATTAAATTATATTAGTAGTTTGACAATTTTTGCTGATTTATTACTTGTAAAATTCTACTGGCGTTTCATAAAACAGTATTTCTTCAAGTGAACTTTATATTAAAAAGTAAAATTGAGTTTTACTTATCATTTCTTTTCACTTTTTTCTTGATAAAAAAGTAAAGCAAAAAATCAAGGCTGTATTCTTTTTTTAACGTTCCAAATTCGCTCAAAATTCTAAACGTATTAAAACTCGCCCGACTTCGTCAGGGCTCAAACAATAATCCGTTTTTTACGAATTTTGACCAATTTTTCCACTAAAAAGAATAATGCCATTTTACCAACCACCAAATTTAAGAGTTTTTACCTAGATTTAACAATCCAATATGCACAGTAGTAGTTTTCCTTTCTTTATTATTATCGGCACTTTGCGTAATCATAGTGTTCTTGGCAGGAAAAAAAGATTTTTTTCTAAAATTTGAGTACAAAAACACATTTCTTGTCTCTTTAGGGTGTAAACAGATATTAATTCATTTGGAAGCAATTATTGCTTCATTAAAAAAATTAAAATTATGATAAAGAAAGTTTTTAGTTTCAAAGTTATTTTGTTGTTAGCCCTTTTTACCGGAATAATGTCTTGTGATAAAGATAATTCCCTTACAAATGATCAAATCATATCTGAGGCTATTGGTTTTATTGAATTTACCCCAGATAGTATAATTGAATTTACCGCAGATTCTGGTGATTTTTCCGGTTTAGATCCCGAAGATATGTTTTCTATTGATAGTAAGAATTGTTTTACGCTAGTATTCCCGATTTCTATGGTTTTTCCCGATGGCGAAATAAAAGAATTTAACAGTAGAGAGGAAATGGGTACAGCTTTAAGAGAATGGAGACAAGCAAATCCGGGTGTACACGATAGACCTGAATTCCAGTTTCCGATAACTGTAACTTTACCGGATGATAGCACAAAAATATTTGAGTCCAAAGAGGACTTTGGTGATTTTTTAAAAAAATGTAAAGGAGATAAATATAAACACAAAAGATGTTTTACTTTCGTATTCCCATTTTCCATTATGTTTCCTGATAGCACTACTTTATTAGTCAATGACAAGGAGGAACTATTGACAGCTATACAAGAATGGAGACAAAACAATCCCGGTGTACCAGGAAGACCCGAATTTGTTTTTCCTTTTGATGTTGAGTTGAGAGATGGTACAGTTGTAACTATCAACAATAAAGGAGAACTTTTCGAAATATTAAAAAAGTGTCATAAAAGACCAAAGCATAAGCCTCATTTTGGAAGATGTTTCAAACTAATATATCCTGTAACAATCTTATTTCCTGACAGTACAAGCCAAGAAGTAAATAGTAAGGAAGAAATGAGAAATGTACTCATGGAATGGAAACAAAATAATCCTGATTCACATAAAAGACCACATATTTCAATGCCTTTTGATGTAGAAACCAAAAATGGTAAAGTGATTACAATAAATAATAAGGAAGATTTAATCAAACTTATGAGAAAATGCAAGGGAAAGAGAAAAGGAGGAAAAGGCAAAGGAGGTAGAGGTCACGGAAACGGATAATTAGAATATTTTATTAAAAAATTTGTCTGAGTTCATATAGTTAAGCTATATGGACTCTTTTTTTGTTTCAATTATTATCTTTGTGACAAAATAACAATTTGAGAGCAAAAAAATCATACGGTCAACATTTTTTAGTAAACGAAACATTATCTCAAAGTATCGTTGAAAGTGCAATTGATTATAGTGACAAATATCCAATATTGGAAATAGGTCCAGGTAAAGGTGTATTGACTAAATATCTTTTTGAAAATAATATCCAGTTCAAATCTGTTGAAGCCGATATCGAAATGGTAGAATACCTTAGAGAAAATTATCTTGGTATCAGCGAATATATCATTCATAGTGATATACTAAGATTAGATTTATCAAAAGTATTTGAAGAAAATGAATTTTTATTATTTGGTAATTATCCTTATAATATTTCATCACAAATACTTTTTCAGATGCTTAAATACAAGGTATATATTCCTATTATGATTGGTATGTTTCAAAAGGAAGTAGCAGAAAGAATAATTGCTTCACCTGGAAATAAACAATATGGCATTCTAAGTGTGTTAACCCAAGCGTACTATTCTGGAAAAATAACTCATCGTATCAAACCCGGTTCATTTAACCCGCCACCGAAAGTAGATTCTGCGGTAATAAAACTAAAAAGAAAAGAAGATTTCACTTTAAATTGTAATGAATCATTGTTTAAAACAGTAGTAAAAATGGCATTTAATCATCGAAGAAAAATGATGAGAAATACATTAAAATCTCTTGTGAAAAACC
>JALVEE010000225.1 GCA_027008645.1 Saprospiraceae bacterium | reverse complement strand
CAATACCAAGTCCTAAAGATGCAATACTGATACGTCCACCATCCAAAATCTTCATCGCTTGAATGAATCCATCTCCTTCGCTTCCCAACATTTGGCTCTTGTGAACTCTACAATTCTCAAATATCAATTGAGCTGTTTCAGAGGCTCTCATCCCGAGTTTATTTTCTTTATTTCCGGCAGAAAAACCCGGAGTTCCTTTTTCGACTATAAATGCACTAATGCCGTGGCTATCCCCCAATTCTCCTGTACGAGCCAATACTACTGCAACATTACCGGATATTGCGTGTGTAATAAATGTTTTTATTCCATTAAGAATATAGTAATCTCCATCTTTTTCGGCAACACATCTCATCTGAAGAGAATCGCTACCGGTATTTGGCTCGGTTAGCCCCCAAGCTCCAATCCACTCGGCTGTAGCGAGAAGAGGTAGATACTTTTTCTTTTGCTCTTCATTACCAAACTGCAAAATATGATTTGTACAAAGCGAATTGTGAGCCGCAACTCCCAATCCAACAGATCCACATACCTTACCTATTTCTGTAACAATAGTAATATATTCTTGATATCCCAATCCTGACCCGCCATACTCTTCAGGCACCAATACCCCCATAAAGCCATACTCCCCCATTTTCTTCATTGTCTCAACTGGAAAAATTTGGGCTTCATCCCACTCCATAACATGAGGTTTTATATATTGATTGGCAAAATCCCTCGCACTCTGCTCAATCATTTTCATGTTCTCATTTGAGTAAATATCAAAATCCATAGCTACGAAATTTTTAGTGAGGTGTAAAGGTAGTATTATTTATCTTGAATGACAAAATAATGAAATAAAACTATTTTAAATTATGTTTCTTTCATTAGGTGCATTTCATTCTTCTTTTTAAGTGCTCACAAAGGAAACTGAAATATACCTTTTCATTTTCACCCTATCAACTGAGATTTACGCTCTTGATTTTTGATATGATAAAAACTGTTCAGCCTTCTCCCAATTTTTATTCTTAACAAAGTAAAGAACTATTATAAGGTGTATTTCATTTTTTTGCTTTTCCTACAAAATCAAAAGAAAGATAATATTGCCATTTTATATTTTATAAGAAAATGCTTGGTTTAAAAACCACGACAGTGGTTTAATGTGAATAGTCCCGTATGAAATGCGGGGTAAATGTGAGAGGAGATATGAACGCCGAAGGTGTTCAATTATCAATTATTATGTTGTATGGATATTCAACTGTTAATATTCAACTCCTCCTGAGTTGTACTCTACTTGTTCGGATACCGCGGGTTTCACCCACGGTTATTCATATTTTTCCCCTATCGGGGAAATTTCATCTCTCCATATAATCAATGGACAGAGCTCACTAAAGTAGAAGAAATTATTTATAAAAATATTGCTTAACGCGAAAAAATGAAATGCACCTCTATTATAAGTTCACATAGCTTTTACAATTTAAATAAAAGAATGATTACGCAAAGAAACACAAGATTGATTCTCAAAGTAAAATAATAAAACGTACCAAACCTTAGGGATAATTTGTTATTAAAAAAACAATATGTATATTTGTTTGTTATTAAATCATTTCAGTAAATTATGTGGACAAAAGTCAAAATATTGTTCTTTTCCCTTTTTATAAGCCAAATAATAATAGGACAGAGTTATAAGATATTTGCAGATAAGCCAAAAAGATATACTATCTTTGGAAATAGTGTAAGTATTGAAGACAATTTTCTTATTGTTACTAGCAAAGAGCCTTTGCTATCCCCAAAAATCAAAACTCATTTACGTACATTTTTATTTGAGTTCGAAGGAAATAATTGGGTATTAAAAGATACTCTGCCGGGAGCTATTTACTCGAAAACTTTTAATAATCTGGGATATGGAATTTTCAGTTTATCAAACAAAACTGTTTTTTGTAAAAATGTGCACAAAAACGATCAAAGCCTTACAGATATAGTAAAAATATACAATATCTCCGAAGGCAAATTCCGGCTTTTGGATTCAATCACAACAGATAAAAATCTCAATGACAAAATTGTCCTTTTATCTTCTTCTAAAAAATGGTTATTTATAAGAACGCAGGATCAATTAGTTGGTAACAGAAATTTTACTGACTATTTTTACAAAAGAGACAGTGATGAATGGATATTTTTCGACTCCATACAATATCATAATAGTACTAATTTTGCAGGACTCTTTAAAACCCAGATGAATGATTCCACTATAATTTCCGGATATAATTATGACATTAAGAATGGAAAAGCCAAAAATCGTATTATTTTTTATATTTTTAAAAACGGAAAATGGCAAGCAAAAAATGTTTTGAATAACGTATCAGCATCAAGTATGGCTTTTACGGAAGATTTGAATTTTATTG
>JALVEE010000224.1 GCA_027008645.1 Saprospiraceae bacterium | reverse complement strand
AGGATACTGGAACAATTTTGTGAACAATTAAACCAAACCCAGACTCTCTTTCCTGATACTGACCTCACCTTAATCTATAAATTGGGGTCATCTTAATTCCCCAGGGGTCAGGTGTTCTGAAGTTTGGAAATATCTATTGAATATGTATTATTTTTATCATATTTCATATCACAAAACACCTGCTTTCCCAATAAATCTATGACTTTGATATCTGATAATTTCTTATCTTTTGATAATTCAAAGGACACCGTGTTTCTTGCAGGATTAGGAAACAATGAAAGTGCATTTGCGATGTACAAATCAGTTTTATCTATACTCAAAGGTTTATAAGAAATCAAAGTGAACCACCCGGATTTATTGATAATTGTAGAGTATTTGTCATTGTCATCATAGCCTCCCGTTGTATCCACAATCCATTCTACTCCATTATAATAAAGTAATGCCAATTCATTTTTGTCTATCTGATTACTATCGGTATCCTTAGAAGTAAAAGATATTTCTACCTTAAGTGTAGCGCCGTTAGTATTGATGTACCAAAATCTGTCAAGTGCCAAATTGGAAACATCCTTATTGTCCAAAACTAAAGGATTTGTATTCCCGGGTAGCGGCAAATTGTCAGTAGTGGTCGGATATGTATTAAAAATAACATTGTCTTGGCTCTTCTCTTGTATGCTAAATGTAACCGGAATTTGCTCTTCATCTTTTGTCGAAAAAGGAATAACATAATCTTTCTGTAAAACATCAATACTCCATGTAATTTTGCTATTTGGATTCTCCGCTATGATATTCCCCGAATTGGCTTGAATAGCATCCGGCTCACCATTTTCAATGCTAAGAGAATATCCATTCAAATCAAGACTACCATTTTCAAGAATCATCCTGTCTTTAATCATAATATCCCCCTCAAGTTTGGTTTTTGTATCGTTTAAAAAATACAAAACACCGAATTCTGTCGGCTTTTCTTTAATAACTTGAGATTGGCCTGTCAAATGTACTTCACCCTTATTTTCAACAAAAGCTCCTGATTCATTCTTGTTAATCCAATCACCTTTCAATACTATCTTACCTGAGTTATTAATTTTACCACTCTTATAGATTTCGATTTTACTATTTACACTAATCTTAGCATTTTTTTCTAAAATAATTTCACCATGGTTATAAATTTGAGCAGATAGCGAAATCAAAGTCAAAAACATAAAAATATTTAATAAAAGCACTTTCATTTGTAAATATTTATTGATGAAGAAATCATTTGATACCAAATGAATATCAAATATTGATAAGCTCCTTTGTTGTACAACGGCATTAGCCCAATTCGCATTACCTGAGCAAATATCCTATTTATATTTAACAGCTGATATTTAATTTTGTTATAATAATCAAGTATTTCCCTTATGATATGATATAATTTTACTATAATATTGTTGTTTTTTCAGCAATTATTCATATTTTACACCGCTTTTTAATAAAAAATAAAAAATGAAAATGAAGAGACTATTCATAGCTTTTGTATTATTGTTCTCATATGTCAACTCTGACGCTTGCACCAATTTTCTGATAACAAAAGCTGCAACAACCGATAATTCAACCATGATTTCCTACAATGCCGATTCACATACATTGTACGGAGAATTGTACTTTTGGCCGGCAGCCAATTATCCTCAAGGTACAATGCTGGATATTTACGATTGGGACTCAGGAGCGTATCGCGGAAAAATTAAGCAGGCTTTGCATACTTATAAAGTAGTAGGCAATATGAATGAATATCAGGTGGCAATAGGAGAAACCACTTTTGGAGGACTGAAAGAACTTCATCACCAAAAGGGGGCTATTATTGATTACGGTAGTCTGATTTACATTGCTCTGCAAAGGTCAAAAAGCGCAAGGGAAGCGATTAAAGTCATAGCGGAATTATTGGCTGAATACGGTTACGCAAGTCATGGAGAATCATTTTCAATTATGGACAAAAATGAAGTTTGGGTTATGGAGATGGTAGGAAAAGGTGAGTTTGGTAAAGGTGCTGTTTGGGTTGCCAGACTCATCCCCGATGGATATATAAGCGCGCATGCCAATCAAGCAAGGATACAAAGATTTCCCCAAAAGTATAAAAACGGAGGTATATCTTCCGTTGATATGGACAAGATATTTGACCCGAAAGTGGTCGCTGTATATGCCAAAGATGTGATTAGTTTCGCCAAGGAGCACGGTTTTTACAATGGAAAAGACAAAGATTTTAGTTTTTCGGATGTATATGCACCTGTTGATTTTGGAGGAGCCAGATTCTGCGAATCCAGAGTTTGGTCGATGTTCAGACAAGTCAATAACGATATGGAAAAATACGAATCCTACGCTATGGGGTTTGATTTGGGCAATAGAATGCCTTTATTCATAAAACCTGATAGAAAAATCAGCTTAAAAGATATGATTGCTTTCATGGGTGATCATTTTGAAGGCACAAAAATGGATTTCAGAAATGATCCGGGAGCCGGTCCTTTTGGGCTACCATACCGTTGGAGAGGATTGACATGGAAAATAGATGGGGTGGAATATTTCAATGAAAGATCCACAAGCACACAGCAAACGGGATTCACCTTTATAGCCCAAGGCAGAAATCAATATCCCGATCCGGTGGGTGGAATACTTTGGTTTGGAGTTGATGACTCCTATTTCACTGTTTACAACCCAATATTTTGCGGAGTACAAGATGTCCCTGAGTCTTATAGAGAAGGATTTGGAAATATGATGAAATTTGAACCCGATGCTGCTTTTTGGGTTTTCAACCAAGTTTCTAATTTAGCATATACGAGATACAATGTGATAGCACCATTGGTAAAAGAGGAGCAGTCCAAAATCGAAGATAATTACTTAAAATCAATAAATATCATATCAGAAGCGGCTACAAAACTATACAAAGCCGATAAGGAATTGGGATTGCAGTATATCACTGATTATTCCACAGGACAAGCTGACAAAGTTGTTGAGCAATGGAAAGATTTGTATGGGTTTTTGTTTACAAAATTTGTAGATGGTAATATAAAAAAGACTAAAGGAAGAAAATTTATTGACAATGGTAATGGCAAAAATATTCCCGTCTATCCCGATCAACCGGGATACGGAGAAGAAAAGTACAGAAAAATAATAAAAGAAACAGGAGACAGATACAAGATGAGGTAAAATGCTTCTCACAAACTATGGATCAAGCTGAAAAGTTGTGAGTTAGCATCTATTCTTAGTTTTGGTAGGTATTAAAAGACATTATTCATTTTAGTGGCAAATACATCTTTTAATCCCCCAAACTTTTCGTCTTAATCCCAAACTATTCATTAAAATCTTTGATTAAAAACTTCGGATTGCTTTTTTTAATATCTAGTAATGTTGTTGAAGAAAGCACATCATGGATACGCATATTAATTTCAGCCCATTCTTTGTGCATTTTGCATTCGACGCTGTAAGTACAGTTTTTCAATCCAAAAAAGCATTCGCTTTGATTGAATTTTTCGCCGGCAGCCAGTACAATATCCAGTAAAGATATATCTTCCAACTCCCTCGCGATTAAATATCCTCCATATTTACCTTGAATACTCTTGACAATATCACTTTTCGAAAGCTTAGTCATCAATTTTCGCAGATATCTATGAGGAATATTCAAGTCTTCAATTATATCCGTAGCCTTGTACATTCTTTTTTCATCAATGCACATATAGCTCATGATTCTCAACGCATATTCTGTAGTCGTGCTAAAATTCATAGCGATATTTTAAAATATTAAACATATCAACAGCGAACTTGTTTAGAAAATCATAAATCATACAAATCACACCTAATATTTTAACCCTTATTTTTCAATATTCTGGATTTTGCTTCTTCCAATTTCGAAATACTATTAGTCAATGAAATTCTCACATACCCCTTTCCATTTTCTCCAAAAATTCTACCGGGAGTAATAAACACCTTTGCTTTGTGAAGGATATTCTCGACCATTTCTTCCTCGTTTATTCCGGATTCAACCCTACCCCACACAAACATACCGGAACTATTTTTGTCATAGTTACAGTTTAGAATATCCATTATTTCCCAAACTTTAGTCCTCCTTTTTCTATACAAATTGTTGATATCTTCAATCCATTGTGTATCCAAGTTCAATGCTTCTGTTCCTGCCAATTGTACAGGCTTGAACATTCCCGAATCCATATTGCTCTTGAATTTTATCACTTCATCAATATATTTTTTATCTCCAATAAGTGCCCCTATTCTCCAACCTGCCATATTATATGTTTTACTTAATGATACCAGCTCAAGAGCGACATCTTTAGCTCCCTCAACATCCAAAATACTCAATGGTGTATCGTTAAGAATGAAATTGTAGGGATTATCATTAACCAGGAGAATCCGGTGTTTTTTCGCGAAGGCAATCAGTCTTTCAAAAAGCTGCTTACTTCCTTTTGCACCGGTTGGCATATGAGGATAATTGACCCACATAATCTTGACATCGCTTAATTCCAGCTTTTCTATGGAATCAAAATCAGGATACCAACCGTTTTCTGAAGTAAGGTCATATTTCAATATTTCCGCACCTGCCAAAAGAGAAGCGGAAGTATAAGTCGGGTATCCCGGATCGGGAACTAAAACTTTATCTCCTTTGTCCAAAAAACTCATAGCGATATGCATAATCCCCTCCTTGGAGCCGGCTAATATCTGGATTTCTTCATTTGCTTTTATATCTATTGAAAAATTGGTTTTATACCAATTGGAAAATCCGGTTCTCAACTCTTCAATCCCTTTGTAAGATTGGTATCCGTGGTTTTCTTCATTTCCGGCAGTTTCGACCAAAGTATTAATAACCTTATAAGCAGGCTTCAAATCGGGGCTACCGATACCGATATTGAGCACATCATCCCCATTTGCATTCATCTCGGAAATCTCTGCCATTTTTTTGGCAAAGTAATATGGTTTTATATGCTTAATTCTATTCGAGGGTTTTATTATCATGTTAATGTGTTTTCGGTTAAAGCTAATTTATGTTTTTTATACACACCCAATTCTTCTGTAACTAAAGTACATTCCTTAATATCGTCAATCAATTTTTTGTACGACTCTACATCTTCAAATTCCATATCGATATGAAAATAATACTCACTCATTGAGCCCATAACCGGATAAGATTGCAGTTTGCTCATATTGATATCATATTGTGCAATTTTATTCAGTACATTTAGCAAACTTCCTTTTTCATCTTTGACTCTGATATAGATTGAGGCTTTATTCTCATCACCGGTTATATGCGGTTTTATTCCATTTTTTTTAATGACAAAAAATCTCGTGTAATTGACATCGGAAGTCTCAATACTTTCCGCCAAAATATCCAATCCATAAAGTTTAGCAGCGGTTTTACTGGCAATAGCAGCTATATTGGTCAACTTTTCCTCGGCTATTTTTTTTGCGCTCAATGCTGTATCCTCAGTTTCAATCAATCTGACTCCATTTAATGATTTCAGATATTTCATACTTTGGTTTAGAGCCATAGGATGAGAGATGACTTCTTTAATATCATTGATTTTTTGTCCGGGAAGAACCATAAGATTATGCTTAATTCTAAGGTAAATTTCTCCTGTTATCAAAAAACTATTTTCTCTCAACAATCTATAATTTTGCAATAGACTTCCTGCTATTGAGTTTTCTATAGCCATCATTGCAAAATCAATATTTTTGTCTTTTGATAATTTTTCAGCCAATATCTCAAATGTCATCGCAGGTACTATTTCGATATTTTCTCCATCAAAATATTCATTGGCCGCTTCTTCGTGAAAAGCCCCGGGATAACCTTGTATCAAAACTTTTTTGCTCATTCTTTCTATAGTTTATTAACCACAAAAAAAAGTCCTCAAAAATAAATTCGAGGACTTTTATATGTTTTTTCTATATTTTAGCTACAACATACAATGTCCTCCTTTATTCCAAAAGTTGAAATAAAAAGAGAAACAATAATTGCTAAAATATTTATTTTTCACTTATTTTAATTTAGTTTTACGGGGCAAATATATGGAAACATATCTGTTTTGCAAACAAATACTGAAAAAATTCATTCTTCTAAATCTTTCTCACTCACAACTTTTATTCCATTGTCTAATAATAATTGAGCGAATACACCATTGCCTTGGATCAGTTTTCTTTCAAAACTACCATCGTAGATAAGTCCAACACCGCAAGAAGGAGAATTGGATTTCAAAATAGCTTCATCGCATTTTGCCATACGAGCGATTCTCAACGCCTCTTGAGCACCAAATCTGAACTGTACGGTTACATCTTCACCTTTTTTATTTATCACTTTTTCACCGCTTATTTCCGCTGGAATTCGAGGTGTAGGAAGCCCACCTAATTGTTCGGGGCATACAGGAATAGCAAGCCCATTTGTTACCATTTCAACTATTTGCCGGTAAGGATCAGATTCTTTTTTATAGTTACATTTGATACCGGCTAAACACGCGCTTACAACTTTCATCTTGGAAAAATTATCCGCCAATTATCACTAATAATTGATTTTTATTAACAGCTTCACCTTCTTTTACCTTTATAGATTTGACAATACCGGTAGCAGGTGCTTTAATGAGATTTTCCATTTTCATAGCTTCCAAAGTAAGCAAGGTATCGTTTTTTTCAACTTGCTGCCCCTCTTTCACCTCAATCTTCAATACCAAACCGGGCATTGGAGATTTGATTTCTCCTGTGCCTTGCTTTTTGATATCGGAGAAGCCCATTTCTTCCAACATTTGATCAAGAGAATCCTTTATATCCAATTCAACTTCTTTATCATTGATATTCACCACATAATGTTTGGTATTGCAATTTGGATTATCATTTATGGAAATAGTATATGTTTTGTTATTAAAAATCACATGATATGAACTGTCATTATTTTTTATAATGTCGAGCTTTTCCAAGTCTTCCTTGTCAATATTAATAACTAAACCATCCTTTGTTTTTACTAAGAAATCTGGCATCTTACTTATTTTTATTCGATAATTTGTACACGTAGATAGTCTCAAAGATAGTGAAAATAAAATAAATGCTCATGTAAGGTATAATAAAATACTTGGTTTGAGGTTTTGCGATTTTGAAATATGCAGCAACTATCCCCATTACGAAAATCATTTTAAAAAAAACATTAGCCATCACCAGTTGGATAAATGCCATCTTATTTGTACTTGAAATCGCTTTTTGTGCCGCAAAATAGAATCCTCCGGTTGCTACTATCATAAACACTAAACCAATTACAGACAACAATATATCCTTTTTGAATATTTCAAGCCGGGAAATTACAATCAGTAAGGTAGATATAACAATAGATATAAACCCCAAATATTTCCAAAAAGGATTATTTGTCATCTTTTTGCTTTTTGTTTGTTTGATAATAAATCTTAACCATATAACCTACCATTCCAAAACTCACCATTAATACAAGCATTATAGGTTTTTCCAAGCCCAACCACGAATCTATTTTTTTACCGATATAGACCATAAGTAGTATCAGAACCAAAAGTTCAAATGCCATACCCGTATATCGTGCATAATCCTCCATAGTTATATCACATTGCAGATTATCAAACTGCGTCTTTCATCGTCTTAACCTTTTGACTACCCATAACACAACTTACGTTGAACACCGCACCGGACTCAACATTTAGTTGATCTGTAAATACATCTCCATCTATCATTGCGGACTCTTTTACTACAAGTAGATTATTGACCTTCAAATTACCTTTTATAGTACCGACAATGATTGCATCTTCGCAAACAATCTCTCCTTCTATTTTTCCTTCAGCACCCAATATCAGCTTTCCTTTACATTCTATTTTACCAATCAATGTACCGTCTATTCTGATATCGCTTTCCGCAAAAACCTCACCTTTTACAGACGTACCGACAACCAAACTATTCAATCCGGCATTTGAACCGGCAGTAGATTTTGAAGGCTTCGATTTACTCTCTTCTTTTTTATTTCCAAACATACTTTTAAAAATTTTTTAAGGGTTATTTATGTTAAATTATGTATTTTCCAATTACTATTTTTAGTGTCAAAATAACAGATAACAATTATTGTTAAAGTAAAAAATATTGACCAAGTGATTTTTATATTCCAAAATCAACCTTCCTTGTATTTTTAACTCAAAATAGCTTCCAAAGCTAAGAAAAATATATTAGAAACACGAATTTTTCAAAAATCAAAATGGTAAATATTTTCATTTTTCTATCATGGACAAAACTATTGTGATGCTAAAATTATTGTAACATTGAAATAGAAATATTTTATAAATGAATGACTTCCTTCTCCTTTTGTTTTTATCCTCACCCTCTGATGAAATATTCATAAATGAATTTCACATGGTTTATCCAGTGAAATAGGCTTTGCCTAAATTGAAAATTTATTTCACAGGGCAGGTTAGCCCTCTCCTTTTTTCTATCCTCACCCTAGCCCTCTCCTTTTAAAAAGTTTCTTCGACTTTTTTAAAATAAAGTAAAAGGAGAGGGAAGAGAGCGCTTGGTCGTTTTGGATAGCTCTTATAGGTAAGTGTTTATGATTGAGCTTTAGAATCTTTCCAAAAGACTAATAGCTAATCCCAAAGTCCAAGCACATTCACTCTCCCCTTCTCCTTTATTTTTTCATTCCTCACCCTGACCCTCTCCTTTTAAGAAAGCTTATCATATTTCTTTAAAATTAAGTAAAAGGAGAGGGAATAAGGTGCTTAGTCGTATGGGACAGCTCTTTTAGGTAAGTGTTTATGATTGAGCTATAGAATCTTTCCAGAAAACAAAAAGCTAATCCTAAAGACCAAGCACATTCACTCTCCCCTTCTCCTTTATTTTTTCAAACCTCACCCTGACCCTCTCCTTTTAAGAAAGCTTATCATGTTTTTTGAAATAAAGTAAAAGGAGAGGGAAGTTGGTGCTTGGTCGTTTGGGATAGCTCTTATAGGTATGTGTTTATGATTGAGCTATAGATTCCATTCCAAAAGATTAATATCCAGCCCTAAAAGCTATACTCTTTTTCGCTCCCCTTCTCCTTTTCTATCCTCACCCTAGCCCTCTCCTTTTAAGAAAGCTTATCATATTTTTTAAAAATAAAGTAAAAGGAGAGGGAAGAGGGTGCTTAGTCGTACGGGATAGCTCTTTTAGGTAAGTATTTATGATTAAACTGTAGTATCTTTCC
>JALVEE010000223.1 GCA_027008645.1 Saprospiraceae bacterium | reverse complement strand
CAGTGATGCTGCAAGATTGATAGCAACAAATGTCTTTCCCTCCTTATTGATAGTAGAGGTAACCAAGATTGTTTTTGCTTTATCACGCTCTCCTTTAAGCATAAACCCAATATTGGTTCTCAGCAATCTAAAGGCCTCTGACACATTGGTATTTTTCTCCAATGCCACTAAATACTTATCTTCTTTTACTTCCGGAATAGAACCTATAAAAGGAACGGCTATTTTCTCCAAATCTTTTTTAGTATGCACTTTCACATCCAATAAATCCTTTATATAGAGAAGAAGCATTGGAAATAACAAACCTAATAGCAAGCCAATGATATATATTATTTTCTTTTTTGGACTAATGGGAGAGCCTGAATCAAATGCCGGATCTAATATCTTGGAATTTGATACTGTTACCGCTTTGGCAATCGCTGTCTCCTCGCGTTTCTGCAATAAGTACAAATAGAGGTTTTCTATGATTTTTCTTCTTCTTTCTATAACAAGGAATCTTCTTTCTTGCTTTGGTATTGCTTTAATACGGGACTTGAAACGATTAGCATCTTTTTCAAGGTCGGCAATATTTATTTCGATTGAGTTTTTAATATTGTCCAAACTCTGTTTTAAATTTTCCCTCATATTTACGACCTGTTCTTCAAAATTAAGAAATACAGGATGTATTTTCGATGTTGATTTTAAGACTTTATTTCTTTGCAGCACAAGTTTGTTGTAATTATCAATCGAAGATTCAATAGAGGAATAAGTAATCCCGAGATTTGCCGGAATCAAACTCGAATTATCCTTTAAACCTTTTAGATAATCAATGATATATTCAACAAGATTCAATTGAGTATTGAGTTCACTCAATTTTTTTGTTGACTCTGCCATATTATTCAGAAAAATATTTGATTCTGAAGCGAGATCAGTAAGGCTGTTTGAACTCTTGAAATGTTCAACATTACCATCCAATTTGTCCAATTCTTCTTTGATTATTACTAATCTGTCATTTATGAAATTCAAAGTGTTTTCGGATACTTTATTTTTGTCTTCGATTGCATCTTTTTTATGTTCGGCCAGGAGTGTATTCAATATATCCGCCGCTCTTTTCCTATTGGAATCTTTTATACTAAGATTCAATACTTTTGACAACTGACTAGCCCTTTCAATATTAATTCTGTTTTTCAAGCTATTCACAACAGACTCTACCGGCTTAATAACAATTTTTATTTCTTTATCAACAAAACCGGCTATTCTTTTATTCGGCACAAACACCACATCCCCAAATGACAGTTTTACTCTTTCCCCAAAACCCGCGTGCAAAAATACGGAATCCGTTTCTGTCATCAAGTCAAACGACGATTCTGAAGCAATCTTCATTTTAAAAACAGTATCAACCTTATCAAACAGTGAATCGCTTATAAAATAATCCATTTTTACCGGAGAGTCTATGTACATATCCTCTTCTCTCAACTTCAGATATTTCCTCAATGTACCCAAATTTTTGTACGATATATTAATCTTCAAATCTTTAACTACCCTAGATAATAGGATAGAAGATTTTAGTATATAGATATGATTCTCCGAGTTATCACCGAGTTTTGGAATTACTCCCAAATCTTGAAATGCTGAAACTTCTGTTCCAATTCCGTCAGCATCTCGAACTTTTATCAGTACAGAAGCATTTACTTGATAAATAGGAGTAGTGTATCTTAAGTAAAGGTAAGCTCCAATCAGAAAAGCTATCAAACTAACTACAAACCATGGCCAATATCTCAAGTATTTTTCGATTAATTCTCTGATATTTATCTCTTCCTCCATATTCTCTGATAGAGGATTTTTACCAATCTCAAATTCCATTTATATAATTTTATATTAATACTAAAACAAAATACCTTAAATAATTTATTCTGTAACTCTATATATAAAAAGAGCTAATGATAATAATATTGAAGCTATAGAAAACACAACAGAAGTACTTTTACCAAAAGTAGAATCTTGTATTTTTGATTTCTTAGGTTCAACATATATTACATCATTCTGTGCCAGATAATATACGGGAGAGTAAAAAACATCATCCTTGGTCAAATCTATTCTTGTTTTTGTTTTCACTCCATTAATTTCCCGTATTACCAAAACATTATCCCTCTTTCCTGATATAGTCAAGTCGCCTGCTAAGCCAAGAGCTTCCGGTAAAGTAACACGTTCATTATTTATAGTATATGCACCGGGTTTTTTCACTTCACCAAGTACCGTTATTTTAAAATTGGTCAATCTAATATTTACTATCGGGTCTTTGATATAGGTTTTCAATTTATCTACAAGCAGTTTTGTTGCCTCCCCTCTATTTAATCCTCCAAGTTTTAGAGTCCCTAAAATCGGGAATTCAATATTTCCATCGGGATCAATCAAATAATCTTGAAGCCTTTGTGCCCCTGACACTCTTCCATCGGAAGCGTTAAATCCCACTACAGGCATATTAAAAGGTTGAGTAGCTTCAATATCCAAAGCAGAAACCACTATAGTTACCATATCTCCCGGTCTCAATATAATATTATACATTTGATCGGAGTTAATCGTGGTATCTCTTCCAGCATCTTGAAAATATACTATTTCCTTTCTACTCACACATGAATTCATTGTCAAGACAAATGAAAAAATCGCCAAATAAAGTATAATTCTAATAAATTTTTTATCCATATTATGTTTTTTATAATCTATTTTTCTTAGTGATGCCTAATAGAAGACACTCAAAATACAATAATGTTTATTTTAAGGTTCATTTCATTTTTCAATCTTCCAATCCTTGTCTCTAACTCCTCACTTAGGCTTTCGGGACACATTAATTAAAATCAACCCATAAAAAAATGAAACACGCACAATTTACTATCATCAATTAAGACAAAATAAGATGAATATCGTCACAAATACTGTTCCATTTTTATCTTATTTTAATATCAATCTAATAGTATAGGATGAATTGGAAATACAAAACCCTTAATAGAAAAGAATATTATTTTTTATGCGCTTCTTTTTCTTTTAACAATAATATTCCACAGTGCTTTAAAGAAATACTTGATATCAGTTGTATAAGGGTGTTTTAGTTTTTCTTTAAGATAATCACGTTCTGCCTTTTGAACTTCTTCAAGGCTACTTTTCCTGTTTAATGCCACATAGGGAGGAATGCAACCCGGCTTTTGGGTTAACCTCAACTCTTGCAAATCTTTAGGAATATCCTGAAAATACCTTTTACCTACCGGTCTTATTCCTACAAGTTTCATTTCTCCTTTTAATACATTGAGCAATTGCGGCAGTTCATCAATCCAATATTTCCTTATAAACTTGGCATATGGAGTAAGTCTGAAATCATTTGCCGGTTTTCCTGATTCCGCATATCCATTTAATTTCAAAATATAATCATGTAAATATTCAGAATAAGGATGCATGGTTCGCAATTTATACACTCCTATTATCTTCCCATTTTTACCAAGCCTTGGCATCTTATACAGAGGGCCATAGCTGGGATTCATATCGTAAAAAGGTTCTCTAATTCTTTTGGACACAAAGTATGTATAGCCATCTATCGCCTTATGATCTATTATTTCAAATCCACAAGACACTAACCTTCCCAGTACTTCTGCCTTTGACAATAAACGATTGCGCCCTCTTGTAATAAAAAAATATATTTTCTTTAATCCCCATAGTTTAGGAAAAACGCGAAGAAAAACAAATTCCATACCAAAATAAATCTCTCTAAGTACCGGATAATTGTTTATTTTTTTTCTCGCACGTCTTTGAGAAAATGATTCTACGTTTCCGATAAAAGTATCTCCATTTTGAAGTTTTTTATTAACAGCTTCAAAAAATTTATTTAAAAAGCGGATATCATTTACCCTTTTAAGGTTAATAAATGCATCGATGTCACCATAATGGTTAGTTATGTTGAAAGGAGTCGTGGTGGAAAGCACCAAAGTAGTTTCGGAAAAACAATCCACAAATTTTGAACAATACGCCAATACCTCATCTGAAACAAAAGATGAAAACTGTTCATTCTTTGGTGCTGTTGTATTATTTATTTTTGTCAGTTCTTTCATAACACCCATCCCCAGCCCTTCCCTCACGAGGGAAAGGGGTGGTAATTTTATTTTATAAAAAAGATTTATTTTTTATTTGATACTACAAATTTAGTTAAAAATACACAAAACATCACAATCTGACATAGTTTTTTTTCTAAAAAATATCTCAAATATCCATTAGTCTTCAAATACTTATAATTTATTACTCGCATTTGTCACGTACCTACGGCACGTATTAAAGTTAATAAAGCCTTTTTTACCCATAGAAGTAAGCTTCAGTTTCAAAATCAGCTTCAGTTTCAAAATCAGCTTCAGTTTCAAAAGTCAGCTTCAGTTTCAAAAGTCAGCTTCGGAATCTCTTTTAAACACGAGACGTAGGACTCGCAAGCCGACGCAGGAGGATTGAACAAAGTGAAATCCTGAGCCTGCCGAAGGATTGAACAAAGAGAAATCCTGAGCTAGCCGAAGGATTGTGAAGCCGGTTTGAATACTAAATCAGCTTCGGAATCTCTTCGAGCTTCCGAGTCTTGGGTTTGGTTTCAAAAATCAGCTTCGGAATCTCTTCGAGCTTCCGAGTCTTGGATTCAGTTTTCAAAAATCAGCTTCGGAATCTCTTTGAGCTTCCGAGTCTTGGATTTGGTTTCAAAAGTCAGCTTCGGAACCTCTTTTAAACACGAGACGTAGGACTCGCAAGCCGACGCAGGAGGATTGAACAAAGTGAAATCCTGAGCCTGCCGAAGGATTGAACAAAGAGAAATCCTGAGCTAGCCGAAGGATTGTGAAGCCGGATTAAATACTAAGCCAGCTTCGGAATCTCTTCGAGCTTTTGAGTCTTGGATTCAGTTTCAAAAGCCAGCTTCGGAATCTCTTTGAGCTTCCGAGTCTTGGCAATAAGGATATGATAGGACTTGAACGCTGAACATCGAATATGGCTTAACGATTTTGGAAGTAAAATACCGATGAATGAATAGAAATCTTAATCACGTAAATTTATGTGAATTATTCCCTTGTATGATAAAATTATCAATCATGGTTTTCAATATAAATTCTGATGCTTTGCCATCACCAAAAATCTTAGGAAATTTCATTTTATCTTGATTTTCAAAATGATTAAATGCTTCTATGATTTTATCATAATCAGCTCCACAGAGTATGGCATTACCGGTCTCTACAATCTCTACCCATTCTGTCTCAGGCCTAAGTATAATGCATGGATTATTGAAAAAATACGCCTCTTTTTGTACACCACCCGAATCAGTAATAACAAGAGCAGCATTCTTTTCCAAACTTATCATATCCAGAAACGAAACAGGAGCCAATAAGATGATATTATCATTACTCTTTATTTTTTCATATAAGGCTTTATGTTTATCAGCTTTCAAGACATTTTTTGTCCTTGGATGAAGTGGTAGAACTACTTTGATAGTACCGGAAATCTTTATTAGAGCATTAAATATATTTTCCAAGTTTTCCTTTACATCTGTATTATGATCTCTATGCACTGTGGATAACACATATTTGTCTTTGACTAAATTATTTTGTTCAATTATTTTGGACCTGCTTTCGGCCAAATCAGAAAAATACAATGAATTATCATACATTATGTCACCACAGTGAAAAATCCCCGGATTATCAGGATTATAGTGAGAAGTTGCATTTTGATTAAACCCTTCTCTCTTTAGATTTTCATATCCTGTTTTGGTAGGAGAGAAGAGCAATGTTGACAGATGATCACAAGTTACCCTATTAATCTCTTCCGGCATTTTCCGGTTGTATGACCTTAATCCGGCTTCAATATGAACAATAGGAATATTTAATTTTGACGCAGCTACTGCACCTGCAAGAGTTGAGTTGGTATCTCCATACAAGACAATATAATCAGGTTTTTCCTTGATCAATAATTCTTCAATTCCTTCAATCATTCTTGCCGTTTGAATTCCATGTCTGGCGGAGCCAACATTTAGATTATAATCGGGCAAAGGAATTCCCAATTCTTCAAAAAAGACATTAGACATATTGTTATCATAATGTTGACCGGTATGCACTATAAGCTCTTGTATTTTCGCAGGATAATTGTTCTTAATCGCCCTGCTTATCGCAGCAGCCTTAATAATTTGAGGTCTTGCTCCTATGACAGTAATTATTTTTAGCATATTATAAAGATATTAATATTTTGCAAGGTAACGATAAGTTAATGATTTTTCGTATTTACGACATATTAATTTGCCACGGGCTTCGCTACGGTATAAACTGAGCTAGCTTCGGAATCTCTTCGAGCTTCCGAGTTTTGGGTTTGGTTTCAAAAGTCAGCTTCGGAATCTCTTTGAGCTTCCGAGTCTTGGATTCAGTTTTCAAAGTCAGCTTCGGAATCTCTTCGAGCTTCCGAGTCTTGGATTCAGTTTTCAAAGTCAGCTTCGGAATCTCTTCGAGCTTCCGAGTCTTGGATTTGGTTTCAAAAATCAGCTTCGGAATCTCTTTGAGCTTCCGAGTCTTGGATTTGGTTGCAAAAGCCAGCTTCGGAATCTCTTTGAGCTTCCGAGTCTTGGATTTGGTTTCAAAAGTCAGCTTCGGAATCTCTTTGAGCTTCCGAGTCTTGGATTTGGTTGCAAAAGCCAGCTTCGGAATCTCTTTGAGCTTCCGAGTCTTGGATTTGGTTTCAAAAATCAGCTTCGGAATCTCTTTGAGCTTCCGAGTCTTGGATTCAGTTTTCAAAAGTCAGCTTCGGAATCTCTTTGAGTTTCCGAGTCTTGGATTTGGCTTCAAAAGTCAGCTTCGGAATCTCTTCGAGCTTCCGAGTCTTGGCAATAAGGATATGATAGGACTTGAACGCTGAACATCGAATATGGATTAACGATTTTAGAAGTAAAATACCGATGAATGAATAGAAATCTTAAATCAGAGTTCGTTTATCAGTATTATGTTTTTACTGTCAGAAATGGAAGAGCAACATAAGAGGACAAGGACTTTTCGGAACAGATAAGGGTGGAGTTTTGGGACTATTTTATAAAAAAATTATTAAAAAAACAATAAATATCACAATTTTAATGATTTTTATGAAATTTTAACATTTCCTGTATCTACCTGTATTTCTATCACTTACACCGGTTTTTCTCCATATTATAGAATATTATATATGTTTTTGGAAGAAATCGATAATTTTTCATCTTCCTTTTGGTTTATCTTTGCATTATTAAAATAATTTATTAATGTAGGATTAATAAATTGTACCGATAACGAGGCCGGAAGAAGTTCCGGCTTTTTTTATATCTATTAAGCAAGAGCTGAGTCCCGGTGTATGAAGGATTTGAATGCCGAACAATGAATAGGGATTAGCGATTATTAGAAGTTATGGGTAGAAACCGATGATGTAGTAAAAAAAATCATCGCCCATTACAATGATTCCCTTTTTAAAAATTCACGTAAATTTATATGAATTATTCCTTTGTATGATGCAATTGTAAAAGAATCTAGAGAGATAACATACTTCGGAAAATTATCATTTATCTTCAACAAATTGCCAAATTCCATATCTTTTATCTTATCATTCGCAATCAAATATGCTACCTGTATATAAATAGTGCTTTCACCCTTGTTGGCAACAAAATCCACCTCGTATTTTCTTAAAACCCCTACTTTTACATCAAATCCCAATTGTTTTAAATGAGAAAAAACAATGTTTTCCAATAAATCCGGAACCGAAAAACCACTAAGACCGAGTATGGCATTTCTAATCCCCCACTCCTCAAAAAAATATTTATCATTTACTTCAAACACCTTTTTCGATTTTATATCAAACCTTTTCAATTTGTTTATCAAAAAAGCATTTTGAAGATATTTTAAATAGGTTAATACCACTCTCGGCGATATATCCACCTTTTGAGACTTTAAATAGTCACTTATTTTTTTTGATGTTATAAGGTTGCCTGTGTTTGAAGCAATAAATTGAATAAGTCTGTCAAAAAACTCAACATTTCTTATTTTATATCTGTGAATAATATCTTTATATACAATTGTCGATAATATATTGGATAGATAATCAAAAATAACTTCATCCTCTTTTTCAAGGTTATGAAGGTATGGCAATCCTCCCCATTTTAAGTATTTTTGTAAAGTCTTATCATTATCCTCCAAATTATGAAATTCAATAAACTCTTTGTATGACAATGGATTGACATTGATTTTAATATACCTTCCGCTTAACAGAGTAGCCAACTCACCGGATAATATTTCTGAATTACTTCCCGTACAATAGATATCGATAATCTCTTTGTTTTGAAAGTGCCTTAAAGCCTTTTCAAAACTTTTAATCTCCTGTATCTCATCAATAAACAGATAATTATTTCTTCCTTTTTCAATTAATGAATCCACATAAGAAATAAGTGAATGATAATCGTTTATAGCATCAAACTCATAAAGCTCTTTATCTATAAATACCACATTGGCATCCGGATTTTTCTGTACGATAAAATCCCTGGTCATTTTCATCAGGTAAGACTTTCCGACACGCCTTTGCCCCACAAAAACCTTTATCAAGTCTTTATCAATGTAATTCTTTATTCTTTCAAGATATTTTTTTCTAATAATGCCCCTCATAAGTAAATGATTTGACGCAAAGGTAACGTATTTTACTTATAAATAAAACTTTACAGTCGTTTATTTTATATCTGTGGATAAGAGATGAGAGGTGGCTTAGGGACTTAGGGACATAGGGACTTAGGCAGGGCTGGACAGTTCTATATTGCTTTTGCTATACTCACCTCCCAGCCTCCTAAAGGAGGTGCATCAACCCGCACTTTATCAATGCCTTGAAATTGCGTGTGGATTTCCCCTTTAGGGGATTAAGGGGCAAGTGTTGCAGAACTGTCCAGCCCTGGGGACGTAGGGGACTTAGTGACGTGGGGACGTAGAGAGAGAGTAGAATTTAATAATGGGGCTTTTCAATTATTTAATATGTTCATTTTGTGGTTTTAGTGATTTGTCGACTAATTTAAGAATAATCTGATTATGCATACATATATTTGTTAAGGAATAGCAAAAAACGATTTTATTCGATTTAAAGATTTTTTGCAGAATGTTGAATAAAAAAGAAGAAAAAGTACGCTGAAGCGCACTAAACAAAAACGACGAATTATACATTACCCCCAAATAAATTTGGGGGCTAATCTTATGATTAGTACTGTGAAATTATTTACT
>JALVEE010000222.1 GCA_027008645.1 Saprospiraceae bacterium | reverse complement strand
AAGCCCATAATGAAAACACCCCAAGCATTTAGTGGGATTAATATAGAGGTTGGTGCTGAACTCGAATCTGCTATATAAGCAAGTTTTTCACGGGGTATTTTTAATTTGTCAAATATAGGTCTGAATATGGTTCCAACTGTCAAAGATGAAATACTGGTCTCGACAAAGACAACTATACCCGTTAACCAAGCGAGTATTTGTACCAGCTTTTGTTTGGTTTCAAGACTTTTGTGTTCTATTTTTTCTAATATTTTATCCATAAAAATCACAAAACCATCTACTCCTCCTGATTTCTGTACCAATAGAATCAAAGCTCCAACCAAGGCTGAAAACATTATGGTTCTGGTATTTCCCTGGCTTTTTAAAACAGAGACTAAGCTTTCGACTGTACTTAATAGAGTATCCCAAGGATTCCACCCGTCGATAATCAAAAAGCCAAAAAATATTCCCATAAGCAATGCCAAATAGACTTGCTTAGTTCTGATAGCGATGATTATAGCTACTAATGGTGGAAGTATTGATAAAAAACCGTAACCGTTTTCCATAATTTATTGTTTTTTTAATATTGATTCGAGATAATTATTAGGATCGTCCAAAGATTTGAAAAAATCATTATCTTTCTTGTCTTCATCTCTTTTGCATAATTGCTTCAATTGCTTTATGTCATCATTCCAACTATTTCCGTCAAAATATTCAAGTGCTTTAAAATCTCTTATTTTGTACAATGCTTTTTTTCCATATGCAGTACCGAGATAAATATAATCGATACCATTGTCTTTACCCCATTTTATCATCTTCCACATCATCCATTTTCCTATGGGAAAAGATTCGAGCAAAGCATAATCAAAAAATGAGAACCAATAATGCAGGGTATCATCATTTAATACTGTTAAGACATATCCTAAAAGCCTATCATTTGTCTTGAATTCAAAAATATCTGTTGCAATCCCACATCTAAGAATATATTGAAATCTTTCTTTACTCATACTATTTCCCGAAAATCGCTCTTCAGCGTAATTAAGACAAAAATCAAGGAATTGTTTGTCGTCAATATCAAATTTCTCAATAGGGATTTTTGATATTTGGACATTTGTTAAACCGGATTTTCTGTCAACTCTTCTGTTTTCGGAAGAATCTTTAAATCTCAAAGTATCTATTCTAATGCTTCTTGCAAGATAAAAAACCGGAAAATTTATTGATGTATTAGCGGTAAAAGGCAAAAAGCCTTTGGAATATATCTCGCTAATATCCCCATTTGATTCAGAAATTGCATATTCGGCAAAACTAAATGTATATGTACTGTAATTATTTAAAAATTCTGATCTAAATATCTTCATTCTGCCTTTTTATGAATAAAACGAAAAGGCAAATATATTAAAGAGAAAAAGAATAACGCAAGAAATTCCAATTGAATTATATAATATGGCCAATCCAAAAGAGCATTATACAATGTTTTTCCATCGGGTTTGCCCTGCATATACATATAGTTTGAGCCTAATTGAGTGTTTATTAAAAAAATGACAAAAGCAAGAATATTTAGCCATAAAAGAGCTTTGAAAATATCGCTAAATTTAATTTTATATCCCAAAACTACTATTCCGTAAAATGCTCCTGTAACTAACCATGCATGTATAATCCAATACCTCCACCATTCATAATTAGGGAAAGATTGATGTAGTGTTGGAGTGATTAGAGACTGAAATGTGCCAGACATAATCCAAAGGAAAAATATACTCCAAGCCAATCTGCTTCTAAAATAATAAGCCAATAATAAAAAGAGAGGGGACATATTGCATAAGTGTAAAGGTAGGTCTGTCTTATAGTCAAAAACACCTTTGTACTGCATTACAAAAACTTTCATTACCTGAAAGAAAAATACAAATGACAATATAAAAACAATGAATCTGTATTTATCTTCTCCTTTAAGTTTGTATTTGCCTATCAGATTAAATATAATACCAAGAGTAATGAAAATTAACACCGAAAAATAATGTTGAGCAGTGTAATTCACAAAAGAGTTATTATCTTGAAAAAAGCTATTCATAGTAGTGATTTTGTTTTGCGATGTCGTAAATTTAAAGAAAATATTTGTTAAAATAAATAAAAACTACTATATTTTAATTGTTTTAGATATATTTGTGCTTGGGTTCTACGGTTTTATTTTTTCTGTTGGTTTTGTACAGAAATAAAATACGGGAATATATTTTATAATAAGTAAAAGTGATTTAGTGGGAAACAATAGAATTATTATAGATACGGAATTAGATGAAAATAAATATCCTAAAGAAATAAAATGGAGTGCTAAAAATGGAGCGAATAGTGAAGATTTTAGTAATTCCAAAGCTTTTTTTCTAAGTATGTTTGATAAGGAGACAAGGGATACGATTGAATTGGATCTTTGGACAAAAGAAATGCAAGTGATAGAAATGGATAGATTTGTTTTTCAAACATTGAATTCTATTGTCAATATGTATCACAGAGCGACTAAAAACACTGAACTTGCTAATGAAATGCAAAGTTTTGTCCGGTATTTTGGTGAAAAAACCGAGATATTAAAAAGGAATAAATAAATTGATTTGCTTTGGAGGATAGTTTGATATTATCTCTTTTTGAAAAGGATCCTAAAAAAGGATTGGAAGAATTATTTGATAAATATTATGATTATTTATCAGAGCAGGTGTATTTTATATTAAAAGATGTTGAAGAATCGGAAGATACAATCCAGGAATTATTTATCGAATTGTGGAATAAGCATGAACATCTCAATAATATCAATTCTTCCTTGAAGAGTTACCTGAAAAGAGCTGCTGCAAATAGAGCTTTGAATAAAATTAAAAAAAGAAAGTATTTTGATGATATTGATTCGGAGTTGGAAATCGAAAGAAGCGTTAGTCAACCAAATGTTTCAGAGTTGTCCGAGCTAAAAGAAATTATTTCAAATGTTGTTGATGAGTTGCCTCCAAGATGCAAAGAAGTCTTTGTTTTGAGTAGGGAAAAAGAATTATCATACAAAGAAATTTCCGCGAAATTGAATATTTCGATTAAGACTGTGGAGAACCAGATAGGAAAAGCATTAAAAATACTAAGAAAAAAAGTAATGTACGAATAGGGGGGGGGGATAATAAATCTTGTCTTGAAGATGTATAGATTATGAAAGAAGAAAAGAAAATATTATTAATTCACAAAGTTTTGTCCGGTCAAGCTTCACAGGAAGAGTTGAGGTATTTTGATGTTTTGAAAAATAAAAGCATTAAAGACAGGAACTTAATTGATGATATTAGTTTTTTGTGGGAGAACAGCAAAAGAGATGAGAGCTATTCAAAAAAATTCAATAAAGCAAATGCAAAAGCCAAATTATTTGCTTCGATAGATAGGAATATAAGCACGAATAGTAAAGTTTCCGGACCAAAAGTTAGAAAAATAGGCTTCAAAAGACTAATGTCTGTTGCTGCAGCTATTGTTTTTCTTGTAGCCTCTGTAGTCATTTTTAAATACACTGCTTCAGATTCAGTAAAATCTGATTCTGTTTTGAGTGCAATTGATATTATTCCTGCTGATGAAGAATCCTCAATTAAGGTTTACAAGCTTTCTGACAATACAAGGGTGTGGGCTGATAAAAATGCACAGTTGGTGATTGAGAAAGGAAATAACACCGGGAAAAGATTAGTAAGACTCAAAGGAGATGCATTTTTTGAAGTAGCTAAGGATAAAGAACATCCTTTTGTGATCGATGTGGATGGTGTTTTTGAAATTGAAGTGTTGGGAACTTCTTTTCAGGTGACAACAAAAGATGATGGGCTTGAAGTTGATGTTTTTTCTGGCACTGTTCAATTTTCTAAAAATAATGGAGAGAAAATAGTTTTAACTAACGGAATGGGGGCGTTCTATAATTACTCTAAGAATGAATTCAAAAAAATCAAAAAAGAGAATTTTAGCTTGAGTACAAAAGACTCATATTTGATATTTAATAATACTTCTCTCAGTAAAGTACTTGGTAGACTTTCAATTTATTTTGGAGTAAATATCACCTCAGATTGTAAAGGGATTGATACGATGAAAGGCTTTACTTCCCCTCAGTTTGCAGGTTTTGAGATTGAAGATTATTTCTCAATTATTAAAAAGATATACGGACTTTCGTTTACCGAAATCAAAAAAGGAGAGTATAAAGTGACGTGTGACTAATATATTACAGACCGATAATTAATTATTAATGAAGTTTAAAAGCAATAGCATTTTTTATAAATGCTGTTGCTTTTTTTTGATATTTTCCTCAGTTTTGACTCTGATACTCAAAACACATAATTTTTCGGGCTTTTGAATTTTTTTCCTTTGACAAGCTCAGGACGAAAACGCTTTTTCCCAACTTTCTTCATAAAAATAAGCTGCTGTAGCTCAGGCTACACTAATCTATTCTAACTTCGATATCGAAAAAAATAAATTTGTCATTATACCCAAAAAGCTAAATGTTTTGAGTATAATTAAGGGTATAAATTGGCATAGTAGTCAAATTGGTATTGTTTTTGATGCATAGTCTATGAATAATTTGGCTATGAAAAAAATAATCGGGGTATTTATCTTCATTATCTTGTCGTGTTTTGGCACCATAGATGCTCAAGACAGTTTGCTTCTACACAAAGTGAAATTTAGAATTGTTAACAGGGACTTGTCAAATGCATTGGTGGATTTGAGCAAAGCGACTAAAATCAACATAGCTTTTAATATAATTGATATTCCGGAAAAAAAAATCAGTCTGTATGCTCCCAATTATTCTCTTAAGGAAGTTCTTGACTTTTTGATTAAGGGAACTAAATTGAAATATACTGTTTTGAATGATCAAGTCGTCGTGTTTTTGCCAAAAAATGAAAGCGACAAAGAGAATATAATCTATGGTTATATAACGGATAAAAAATCAGGAGAGAAACTCGTTTATGCCTCGGTATATCTGCCTGTATCCCGGACAGGAACCGTGAGTAATGACTACGGTTTTTATAGTTTGAAACTCAATAATAATGATACTACCGTTGTTTTTTCATACCTTGGTTACAAATCATTGACTGTAAAATTGTCAGATTTGAATAACGCTAATCTGGATGTCAATTTGGAAAAAGAACCTGATAAAATACTGGATGAAATAATAATAACAGAAACTAAATCCGGTGTTAAGAAATTGGAGTTTTATGAGCCGGAAAAAATCAATATTGAAGGTTTGGAAAAAATGGTTCACATAGCCGGAGAAGATGATATAGTCAGATATAATTACGTCAAGCCGGGTGTATTGACAGGAGCCGATGGATTTGGGGGAATGCATGTGAGAGGAGGAAACACAGGTGGTAATATTATGTTACTGGATGGTGTGCCTGTGTATAATGCCCAACACGCAATTGGCTTATTCTCGGTATTCAATTCAAGTATAATAAAAACAGCAAAATTTTTAAAAGGTGATTTTCCCGCAAGATATGGAGGTGGTTTGGAGTCCGTTTTGGATGTGAGAACAAGAGATGGAAATAAGAAGAAATTGGGAGGAGAATTTGATGTAGGTATATTTACGGTCAAGGGTGTTTTGGAAGGGCCAATTTCAGACAACAAAAGTTCGATTTTACTCAGTTTCAGAAGAACTTATCTCGATATTTGGAGCAAGGCCTTTTCTTCGGTATTGAGTAATGAAATAAGAAAGAAAAAATTTTCATACTATTTCTATGACCTTAATATGAAATTGAATATTGAATTGAACAAACGAAATAGATTGTATCTCAATTTATATAAAGGCATTGATAATTTCCTGAACAACTCACAAGAATTCAAATCAAAGGATGATGATTTGATTGTTCTGAAAAATGATGATATTTGGAAATGGGGCAATAGATTGATGTCTATTCAGCTAAATAGTCAATTAGGGCAAAAAATATTTGTTAATACCACCATTTATAATAGCAAATACAGCCTTAATTCAAACTCAAGTAATATCTCATTATTGCCAAATGAATCCTCCAAGTATTTTTACGGAGGGAGTCTTCTGGAATCGGAAATCAATGATATCGGCTTGAAAGTCGATGTGGATTATGCTATAAATTCATATAATTTTTTAAGATTCGGTACATTAAATATTCATCATGAAATCGAACCCTTTGTTTATATTAAAAACAGTATTATAAACACGATACCCGATGCACCTAAACCCGATGAAATAAAAAGTGGAATACAATTTTTTAGTAGCAATAGTGTCGAAAATAGATTTTATATCGAGGATAAAATGAGCCTTGGAAATAGTTCACTGCTTAATTTAGGAATTCATTTTGCAGTATTTAATAATAAAGATATGAAATATAAATCTATTGAACCAAGATTGATTTTTAGTTCATTTTTATCAAAAAATATAGTTTATTCAGCTTCGATTGTCAAAATGAGTCAATTTTCACATCTCTTGACAAATAATGGCTTAGGATTACCCTCTGAAATATTGCTTCCCTCTACAAAAAGACTGTTGCCTGAAGAAGTTTGGCAATTTGGAACAGGGATAAATTATGATATTAAAGATAATATGAATTTTTCTGTTAATGCTTACTATAAATACGCCAAAAATTTAGTAGAACAAAAGAGAGGTAGCAGTTTTATTATTTCTCAAAATTCTAATTGGGAAGATTATATACCGGGTGGAATTGGTAAAATGTACGGAATAGAAACGCAATTAAAATACAGTGTGGACAAATTCAGACTGTTGTTCAACTATACTTATTCGAAGTCAAAACGATCTTATAAACATATCCTAGATGGTAAGTTTTTGGATTATAGATTTTCCAGAACCCATTATATGAATTTTTTGTTATTTTATGAAATAAGTAAGAAAACCATTCTTTCCCTTTCTTCTGTTTATGGTTCGGGAAATCCATATACAATTCCAACCCAATTGACTCCTGAAGGTGAACTTATATATGAAGAACCCAATAATTATAAATTGCCATTCTATCAGAGAATAGATGTAGGGGTGATGACCAAATTTAATGTAAAAGGTACAAGTCAAGAACTTAAAATTGGTATTTATAACCTATTGTCTAGAAAAAATCCTTTTTATGTAACATTTAAAGGGACAAAAGGCTTCTTGTATAATACTGATTTTAAACAAGTGTACGTATTCCCAATTTTTCCCTCAGTGAAATATAGAATTAAGTTTTAGAAAACATATAGAATATTGTTACTTTTCATTTTTTATTCGTCTTATTTTGTGAATCAACATTAATAGACTTTCTATGAAATTTAGAAAGGATATAGTTAATAAAAGTTGATAATTATTCTGTTTTTTAAATAATAGTTTTATATTTGCGATAGGTTTGTACTATGTTTTCTTTTAAATAAATGTAATTGCTTGAGAAATAGACTTGTACATATATTTTTTATAACGATGATGGTCATTTCAATATCCGTTTTGGATTCGTGTGAAGTGGATTTGTCTGACTCGATAAGACCTGTCGATTCAAGAATATGGGTTAATGCAATCGTCGGCGTAAAAGATGTTGTTAAGATTTATGTCGGGAATACCTCCGGGGTGAATAGTGGTGACAAAGCAGAATACAGAGATGATGCCGTGGTGAAACTCAAGGTGAATTCCGGCTCGTATAACAGACTTGTTTATAGAATTGATTCGACCTCTGCCAATAAAGGTTATTATTACTACGGAAGGTTGGAAAATGCATTGGAGGGTGATACCCTTTCTTTTATGAGTTGGATTCCGGGGTCTGATTTTGATACGGTTAAGGGAGTCACTTATATTCCTCGAAAACCGGAAATTTCCGAACCGGTTGTTTCTACTTCAATCGCTTCTACCGGATATTTTATGGTGGATATTGATTTAGATATTCCGGATTCTCTGAAAAGCTCAAAATATTTTGAGATAAGATTAAAGGAGTGGAAATATTCGGATATAAATAGTGAGTATCCCACTATTGTGAGGGATGTGACCTTGCTCAATGATTTGAAACTTTCTTATGGACTCACATGGAACGAAAAATTGAACTCAACTTTATTTGATTATAGTGATCTTGAGGATAGTAATTTGCATCTTAAGTTTAAAGTAAAAAACAACTATTCCGGGATTAAAATAAACTTTGAGTTGAGAGCTGTCACAAAAGATTATTACGATTATTTCAAAGCTTTGGATGGGGGCTCAATAGTCAATTCAAATATAATCAACGGCTCGGGAATTTTTGCCGGATATGCCAAATACTCTAAATTATACGATATAAAATAAACTTATTTTATAGTTTCTCTCTTTATTTTTTCTTACTTTGCTGTTTTTAATTTATGAACTTGTTCTGATGATTATATTTTATACAGGAGATATCATTGATGATATTGCTATTTTGAGAGATGAAGAGGCAAGGCATTGCTCGAAGGTTTTGCGCCATAGAGTAGGGGATATTGTCGTGTTTACTGATGGCAAGGGCAAGTTTTATGAATCCGAATTGATAGACATTTCAAAAAAGGAATGCAAACTGAAGATTTTAAAAGACAGGGATGGAGAAAAACCGGATTATGATTTGACAATTGCAATATCACTTGTGAAAAATACAGCAAGATTCGATTGGTTTCTGGAAAAAGTAGTAGAAATAGGGGTTACTGAAATAGTTCCTCTCATATGTGAAAGAACGCAAAAGCGTAGTATAAAGGAAAAACGATTGGAAAATATTATTGTCTCTGCTTCCAAACAATCTTTGAAAGCCAGTTTTCCAAAACTGCATCTGCCAATGAAGTACAAAGACTTTGTGAAAACTTTGAAAGGAGCATCTGCATTTATTGCTCATCTGAATGATTATTCGGAATACTTGGGCAAGATTGTACCTGCAAGGAGCAAAACAACTATCATAATAGGGCCTGAAGGAGATTTTACCAAAGAAGAATTAGATTTTGCTTTTGAATATGGACTTAAACCCGTAACTTTGGGCAAAAGTCGCCTGAGAACTGAAACTGCCGGTGTGGTAAGTTGTCAAATAGTAAATACAATAAATGAAATCTCAAGTTAAAAATAAATATTTTTGGTTTTATCTGATTGCAGTATATCTAATGATTTTGGCTTTTAGAGGATTTGAATTTGCATCCGGAGATATGGTTGAAGTAATCAATTATGCCAAACATATGCTCAATCCTGAATTGTTTGCGAATGATTTTTACGTTAGTCATATTTCAGAAGTTATACCTAATGAGAGATATGTGTTTTCCGGATTTTTGAAATTGTTTATAGGTGATTATAATTGGATG
>JALVEE010000221.1 GCA_027008645.1 Saprospiraceae bacterium | reverse complement strand
CTAAATGGTTTGAGTATATATGTTTTCATTTTAGCTATTTTTATCTTCAAAATATTTATTCCTAATCATTGTAGCTTTTTCAATTTCTTTTTTTGGAACTTTGGAAGTCTTCTTTAATATTCCGTGAGTCGCAATTACCAATGTTCTTTTACTTTCTGTCTTATCCCAAAATGCGAATAGTCTAATTTGCTGTTTTAGATACAAAGCCCTAAATTCCCAAATATTATTTTCTAGAGGTTTGAACAACGAAGAATCATTTTGAAGTTTGGCTTTCCATATATTAAACAATATCTTTTTTCTGGATTTTTTATCCAATGATCCTATAAATTCTTTTGCTTCTTCAAGCAATACAGTGTCAAATCTCTCTTCCATTTACCAAAGGTACTAGTTTCTATTATTGGAAACAAATATTTAACCATTTTTGTTCCTTTCAGGCAAAATTCAATGTTTTCAGTTTCCTCAATAAATTATCTTCTTTGACAAATTATTCTTGGTTGGATAAACATATATATATCTTTTGTAGTGCACTATTTTTCAAAATATCTCTTGTCATATACTAACACCTTTTTGTCTTTCAACAAATAAAATTTTTCATTTTCATAAATAACCAATTGTGGTTTTAAATTGAAACTATCAAAACAAAGTTTATTTTTCTTTGAAAATAGATTTAATTGCATTGAAACAAAACAATTTTCCTTTGGATTATAATAGTATAGCTTGTCCTTTATTATTGTCGGTTTGGATACATCTTTTATATTTAAACTTTTCTCAAAGTAGCCCAAATTATTGAACAATAAGATTCCTTTATTTTTATCTGCGACAATCACATAATTACCTCTATCAACAATTTTTGCACCTATGATATTTTCAGGGTTTACTGAACCTGTAGGAAAACTTTCTTCAATAATCCTACCGCTCTTATCAATTTTTTTCAACTTGTATAAAAATGAGTCATATAACCAAATATTGCCATCATTTGCCATACCGGCAGCAGAGAAAAATGACTTATTGGCCAAATTAATAGTTCCTATTTCAGAAAGTGAATTATCAAGCAAGATAATAATTTGTTGTTCCTTGTAAAACAGAAGAATCTTATGTGGATTGCTTACATCAAGAGCTGCCAACTTACCGGCATTAAAATTACTGTATGAATATACCTTAACACTATTATTATATTTCAAGATATTTCCTCTTGTATCAACGGTATAATAATCCCCCAGTTTATCCACTTCAATATCAACAATCTTATTAACACCTAAATCGCTTTTGTTTTTAACAGTAGCACAGGAACTAAAAGCAAAAAACAAAAAAAACACCATAAGATGAGTGAGTCTATGATTCATAATATGTTATTTTAATATCATTACCGTCAAAAACTCCATAAGAAAAATGACTAATCCAATCCCCAAGATTTACAAACTTGGTTTTATTATCTGACAAAAGCATATTCAATACAATATGTCTATGACCAAAAACAAAATAGTCAATCGAATTATCACTCTTGAGATATTTCTCAGCATAATTAACCAAATGCTCTTTCCCTGCCCTGTATTGGACTTCATATTCAGAATGGGAGTTACGGCTTAAATTACTGAAATATTTCATTATTTTCAATCCTGTATTGGGATGAATTCTGGCAAATAACCACTGGAGAATCTTATTCGAAAACCCTATTTTCATCAATCTATCCAAAAAAGAAACCTCCCCCAGCCCATCACCGTGAGCCAAATAAAACTTTTTTCCCAATATCTCTTTTATTACCGGTTTTCGAAAAGTAGGGATATTGAGTTCCTCTTCAAAATAATCAAAAACCCACATATCGTGATTGCCCGTAAAAAAATAAATCGCTACGCCTTTTTCAGTCAACTCCCTCAGCTTACCAAGCAATAAATTAAACCCTCTTGGGACTACCTCAGCATATTCAAACCAATAATCAAAAACATCACCCATCAGATAAATTTCTTTCGCATCCTGTGATACCTGATCAAGCCAATTGACGACCATTTTCTCTCTTTCATTACTTGACAGCTTACCATCATAGCCGAGATGAAAATCCGATGCAAAATATACCTTATTTTTTTTCATCACAATTTTGCCAATTGATCTTTTAGATAATTGATATTTTCTATTGCCATCACATCCACTCCTTTGCTCTCAGCAAGATAAAAACTCACCCAATCAGTAAGATTAACGAGGTACAACATTTGTTCTACCAAGGTATTTCCCTTAGCCTCAATTTCAATCATAGTATCCACATATTTCAATATAATTTCCTTGGTCAAATCTATCCTGGCATTTACTCTTTGCGAGTACAAATCAGATTTGATAAACACCACTGCAATATCCTTATATTCACTATCCCAACCTACCAATTCATTGTGATTCATTTCAGGAATAACAGCCTGATGTGCCAAAGTCTTTGCATTCTCATT
>JALVEE010000220.1 GCA_027008645.1 Saprospiraceae bacterium | reverse complement strand
TTATTTTGCTTAATGTTTGTATTCCGATTGGTAGATATTTCATAAAAAATGCTTTTGAAATGCTAATATACGAAAAAATAATCATATTGAGATTGGATGTATTTCGTTTTATAGTTTTTTTTTAACAAATATTTGGAAAAAGGGGAAGTGAGTTCGGGGTTCAATTACTATTTGTAAAAAATCTAATGATAATATAGATATCGTCTAAAAATACATTACTTTTGGAGAAAATAATATAAAGTGTTAGAAGATATAATCAAATACAAAATAATTGAACTTGATAATTATAGTTTTACCGTGCAGAATATTATCACTATTTTATTTATAATACTTATCACAAAGATTGTTATTTCAATTATAAGAAAGACATTGCTCAAAATAAGTAAAATAAAGCATGAAAGACAAGAAGATTTCTACACTATAATAAAAATATTTAGTTACTTAATATGGACTATCTCTATTTTAACAATTTTAAACTCATTAGGAATTCAAATAACTGCATTGCTAACAGGATCAGCAGCATTATTGGTAGGTATCGGACTTGGTCTTCAACAAACATTTAATGATTTCATCTCAGGAATAATCCTTTTATTTGAAGGAAAAACAAAAGTGGGAGATATATTGGAAATTGAAGGAAAAATGATGACACTAAAAAACATCGGACTTAGGACTTCCGAAGGGATAGATAGAGATGGTGTAACTATCATTATCCCAAATTCAAAAATCGTAACAGATAAAGTAATAAATTGGACTCACCAAGAAGATAAAAAAATCAGATTCAATATAAAACTCGGTGTAGCCTATGGAAGTGATATCGAATTAGTGATAAAAATACTTGAAAGTTGTGCTATCGAACATCCTCAAGTAATCGATAAAGATCTGGTAGAAGCACGATTTGTTGATTTTGGGGATTCCTCATTGAATTTTGAATTATTCTTCTTTAGTAAAGTAATTTTCAGAATTGGGAAAATAGAAAGCGATATAAGGCGTGCAATTAACAAAAAATTCGTTAAAAATAATATCACAATTCCATTTCCTCAAATGGATATACATATTGACAAGTAGTGTTAAAAATATTATTTATACTCGATACTAAAATTTATTTGGTATTATTTTTATTGTAAGAAAAAACTTGGTAGCTTTATCTTTTAGATAATCTAATTATTAATAAAAACGCGTTAAACTCATGTTTTTTCCAATCGGTGACGACCAAATAAAAGGAGGCTATAAGCCCATTTTCAGCTATGCATTTATAGCTCTAAACATCATTATTTTTATATATGAGATGAATCTACAATCTTTAAATCAACTCAATGGATTTATCAATGAATATGGTGCAATTCCTGATCATATCGTGAATGGTGATGATTACTATTCACTGTTCACAAATATGTTTTTGCACGCCGGTTGGATGCATCTAATCGGCAATATGGTATTTTTGTGGATTTTTGCTGATAATATTGAAGCATCCATAGGTAATATCAAGTTTCTTTTATTCTATCTCGGGGGAGGAATCGCAGCTTCGATTATTCATGTCGCATTGAATTCTCATAGCAATATCCCAAGTGTTGGGGCGAGCGGTGCGATTTCAGCTGTGATGGGCACATACTTGATAATGTTTCCTGCTTCCAGAGTAAAAGTATTGGTTATGTACTATTTTCGTTCATTTTATATTCCCGCAATTATTTTCTTGGGTATATGGATAGCAATGCAGTTATTCAACGGTTTTTCTTCTCTCGGAGGAGATCAAAATACTGGTGGCGTAGCTCATTGGGCACATATCGGTGGTTTTGCATTTGGTCTGGTATATGGGCTATATGCAAAAAGATTTTTTGATAAAAAAGGCAAACTCACTCAAAGCAAGGGAGGAGGACTCAGCGATTTATTTGGAGGCAGGCGAAGAAGATATTAACCTCCATTAGCTTCCTTCATCACTTTCATAAATGCTCTTACTCCTTTTATTGCAGCTATACTCGAAACGCCGCCATACATAGCTCCTACTACTCCAAGTGACCCGGCATCACTACCGGTTAGATATAAGTTTTTGATTGGAGTCTTGGGAGAAATCCACTTGTATTTATATCTGGCAGGGGTTACAGGGACACCGTAAAAACTGCCTTTTTCCCATTTAGTAAAATACTCCATTGTCAAAGGAGTAGATAATTCGGAATATACAGTTAGATCTTTTAGTCCCGGAATGTATTTATCTGCAAAATCTAGAAGTTTAGCTGATAATTCATTTTTATATTCCAGGTAATCATCACCTCTTTTCATCCATTTTGTTTCTTTCCATTTGCTAAAACTATCGTATTGTGAAAAACTGATTATTTCAGCAGTATGTGACTTAGCTTTAGGGTTTTTCATAGACGGAAACGATACAAAAGCTGAAAGAATATCACTTGTTTTACCACTTTTTTCAAAAGTACTGCCATGATTATATGAGGTATTTATCCAGTGATTCTCTCCTTTTATTCCAAGCTTCTCCGGACTGTCCTTTAAACCAAGATATAAAGTATTGGTAGAAAAACTACTCATCGCATTTCTGATTTCTTCTCTAAAGGGAATGTCGATATTGCCTGGTATTAACTTTAGGTATGTATTATATGCTCCTGCATCAGAAACTATGTTATCTGCAAAAACCTCAAGTGTTTCCTTTTTATGCTTATATCTGACTCCAATAGCTTTATTATTTTCTACAATAATCTCTTCAACATTTCTATTGGTCAAAACACTTCCTCCTGCTCCCTCGATAATAGGTATCATAGTTTCTGCTATCGAACTAGCTCCACCAACAGGAAAATATCCACCATAAAGATAAGATCTCACAACCAATGAATGCATAACAAAAGCGCTTTCTTCAGGAGGAACACCAATATCTCCCCAGATAGAAGTCAATAGTGCCTTGAGCCTTTCATCTTCAATAATGCTATCCAAATATCCTTTGGTAGTAGAAAGCGCTAATTTTGAATTGTCCTTCTTAAATAGGTTCATCGCTTTAAAAAGCCAAGCTGGCACAAGCTGTGACATCATATGAGTCTGAAACCAGCCGGCTGCTGTTTTCATATCTATGAAATACTGCTTGATTCCTCTTTCTTCTTCCGGAAATTTTTCGATAAGGTCTTCAGCAAACTCCTTGGGATTCGAAGCTTGCTCAAAACTAAAGTCGGGATAAATAAATTTCTCAAAATAATGGGGCATTTTATTCCATTTGAGATTACCATCGGTTATATAATCAAAAAGATTCCTTGACATCAATCCTTTTTTCATCTCTCCTATATAATGCACTCCAACATCCCATGAAAATTTCACACCATCTTTTACTCGGGAAAATTCATGAGTCTGACCACCAGGGACAAAATGTTGTTCCAATACAAGCACTTTTTGCTTAAACAACTTAGACAATATTACAGCGGTGGTTAATCCACCTATTCCTGAACCTATTACAATGGTGTCGTATTTATTTTTCATAAGAGTGTTACTTTTTTGCTTTTCAATTATTGCTATCAATTGCTATGAAACATAATCCCCCCAATCCATTTTTATAAACGATTAGGGTATAAATATCAAAACTCAATACCCGGATTTCTCTCTTTAAAAGTTTTGATTTTTTGCTCCAATTTTCTCTTGAAATCCTTATGCTTTTCCGTATTTTCATTAAATGGTTTATGCATCAAGGATTTATTTATTTTCTCAATTTCATCGATAAGTTGCAATGTAGATTCATTAAAAAAAGTATTGGAAAACTTTTCCCAAATATATTCAATAGCCGCCTCTGAGGGATGAACCAAATCCTTAGCATAAAACCTGTAATCTCTCAAGTCGTCAAGCAATAGTTCATACGCCGGAAAGTAAAACACATCTTCCTCATTGACCAATTTTTCGATAGCCAGAATCAATGTTGCTTTCGATCTTTGATTTTCTATAATTCCGTCCTTTATATGCCTTACAGGGCTCAGTGTAATTATAGTTTTCAGCTTTGGATTGAGCTGTTTTAGCTTTTGTAGCATTTGCCTTGTTGAATCTACTATTTCATCAATACTTAATTTAACTTTTGTAAAAAAAGCTGCAGGAAATTTGTGATTATTAGCCACTATTTGATTATTATCAAGCCTTTTGTGAACTATGGATGTTCCATATGTCAAAAACAAATAGTCCGCCGATTCAAGAAATTTCAATGATGCTTCAGTGATAATTTTTATCCTTTTACTAACTTCCTCCGGATATACTCCCGACATGTCTCCATGATAATCAAAATGATGCCAAATATCATCATATTGGACAAATGAGGATATCGCAGGAAAATCATTATCTATTATTCTCTCAATAGCTCTATTGATAGAAACCGGGTTGTACAATATACCGAAAGGATTGCTTAGAGTGTTGAATTTTCTCTCTGCTAATTTTTCAGCGATATTATCCGAAAAACACGAACCTATTAAAAACAGATTGTGCCTGTGATTAATCTCCAAGGGCAAATCGATATTTTTTATTTCGGTTCTGAATTTCATAAAAAAAATTCAAATTTTTATTCAACCTCAAATTTCCCTGTTAATACCTTTCCTCTTGTATCTATCGCTTTGACAAAATAAATTCCGGGAACAAAAGACTTTAGATTTACATCGACCGAATTCTGTTTGGGTTTTAGCATCTTATATAATTCAGTACCAAAAACAGAATATATAGACAATTCCTCAATTTTTTTATTTCCCAAATCTATATTAACAAAATCCTTAGCCGGATTCGGGAAAACACCATAAATTTTATCATATTCACTTAGCTTTGTGGCTTTTAATTCCGCATTAGCAAAGCAGTATTGTCCTGACTTTATACCTGTCAACCTTATTCTACCATTTCCGTCTTTTGGCGAAAATCTTTGCTTCTTATAATTCTCAAACAATTCCCAATCGTATCTTGGACTTCTTCTGTAAAGCATTACTATTGAATCTTCAGTATTATGCGTAAGAGCATAGTCGAGGTCATATTCTTTTTTGCCTCCATAGAAAAAAGATGCCGTTATATCATTAAACTCAGGAAAATCACCGTGTATATTCCAATAATGTGTTTTGGAAGTATTTATTTGCCCCTCCCATTTATCCTTATTTTTTACCTCATCGGCTGCACCCCATACGTGTTCAGCGTATATCTTTATACTATCAGCATCATATTTTGCGGATTTGAACGATATATTGGAAAAACTAGCGACGTTTGATGAATTCTTTTTCAGCACTATCCAATCATTTAACTGCCCGTTATTCAATTTTTGATTTTCGTTAATAGTCCAGAATACAGGGCTAAAAGGTAAAGTTACCTGTACATTGCTGAACTGACCTGAAGCAATTATATTTCTAATCACCTTTTCATTATCATCATTATAAAAACTCACTTCCAAAGGAACATTGCAATGAAAATGTGGCGCATGGTAAAGCTTTTGCTCAAAATATACAGTCGATTGATAATTCCCATTTTCACGAGTAGTGACGACAGAGTCTATTTCAAATGAACTAAAACCCGGAGAATATATCCAGTCATTGAAGAAACAAGATAAATCCAAACCGGTACTTTCCTCCAATTGTTTTTCAAATTGGTCAGCATCCAAATGGTCGTAAGAGTACTTTGCCAAAATTGACCTCATACCTTTTTTGAAAAGTGAATCTCCCATATATGTCCTAAGATTGTGAATCACCGCAGCTCCTTTATTATATGTAGTTGTTCCGTATGTATGATTCATCGGCATACCTGATAAGGGCCAAAATCCCTCATCATCAATATGCGCATAGTTTATAACCTTACTTTGATTGGCTTTGATTACTTTCTTAAATCTATCCTCTCCGAAGAAATGCTCCGTAAACAGGTGTGACCCATACTCCGCTGTCCCCTCCTTAATCCACATATCAAAAGCTGTAGTCAATGTAGTGATATCTCCCCACCAATGATGAGCAAGTTCATGTGACATTATTCCCATTGCATTTTCAGGATCACCGTCTTTTCCCAAAAAATCCGGAAAAGCGATATTAGTAGGATGCTCCATTGCACCGTGGGATGTCAATACGTATCCCACCCTACTCCACTGATAAGGACCAAACCAATCTTCCAGCGCTTCAATCGCAAAAGGAACATAAGCCATTGAGGTCTTTATACTATTTGTATCTTGAGGATTGCAAACCAATTGTATAGGAATATGTCTTTCCAAGCCTTCAAAATCCCAATTCACTTCCCGGTAATCCGATACCGCTACTCCAACGAGATATGTCGGTATCTGCTTATCCATTCTATAATGAAACATCTTTTGATGATTATCAAGAGTATCCACCCCCAATTTTCTCCCTATACAATACGCAGTATGACTTGGTTTGGTAATAATATCCAAATCATATGTCGAACGCTCTACAAAATTATCAAAACAAGGAAACCATGCTCTACCGTAATTATGAGGTATTGACGACAATCCCACGCCGAGATTATATGCATATCCTTTTTCAAAATAAAAACCGCCAAACCCCGAGGGGTCAATCACCGATACTCCGTGGTAGAAAACACTCACTCTTACAGTATCGTTTTTGCTCAAAACATTATCAAATTTTATATCCAAAAACGGACTTTTGTATGTATATGCAAGTTTTGCCGTATCGAGTTTCACAGAATCTACGGTCATATTCAAAAGGTCAAATCGTATATAATCAATATTATCCATTTTGCTTGAAAAATCAATATCGCATTGTCCAACTAGAACTTTAGTCGAAAAATTGGTTACATCCAATTTTATCCTGTAATTGACGATATCATAGGTATCTGAACGAAATGTCAATTCCTCTGCATAATGCTTTTCAGCATCTGTGATTTCCGGCATTTTCATTTTTGACTTGATGAATTTGCAACCGTATTTTTCCTCATCTGTCTGTCCAAACCCATTGACTAAAAATCCAACTGAGAACATTAATAATATTAAGTATTTTTTTTTATTCATTGTTTTAAAATATTTTTTTAACTAAATTCAATATTTACATAACGATTTTATAAGCTAAAATCTGTGCCAAAAAGCCCACAATATACCCAAAATATACCTGATCTTTGGTATGTGACCCAAGATATAATCTGAAAGTACCGACCAATCCTGCCAAAATTATAGAAAACAATAGGACGAAATATGAATTGATTTGATAACTTCCAAAAAAAGGCAGGTTAAGACTTAGAGTTTCGTAATTCAAACTGAATCTCAAAATAATAATCGCTGCTACCATACCTCCCATCCCAACTGTATGAAGACTTATTTTTGTAAAATTATTTATAAAAAAAGACACAAATACCGAAATAACACTACCCAATAAGAATATAGTAAAAATAACAGGTACCGATGATGTGTTTTTGTAATTGATAAACAGCCATAAGTACAAAACTCCTACAATAAGCAACGGACCGATTCTTTCCATTCTGTTTTCCATACTCCAAGTCTTGATTATGTCCACTTGCTTTAGTATCACAATCACTACCAAAGGCATCACTACAATACTCATAATACTGTAAATGTAAAATGTCACTTTAGCCTTTTCGTCTGCAATCTGAAACATATACGGATTGAACATCAAAGCCAATCCCATTATGTACACCAAAATGAATAATGGATGAAAAATATAAGATATTATATTTGCTATTATTTTCATTTGTCATTTTTATTCTCCGTAATATCATCAGATTTTTGACCGGACCTGTGAGTTTATAAACCAAAAAACCTACCCCAATAATAAAATGAACAATCACTATTGCTAAAACGATATAAAGTAATGTATTGTCTCCTCTCATTTCAAATTAATTTTACTCAAAGATATAATTATTAATTGATATTTTCGTTTTCAGTATCGTGAAAACTTTGAAGTTTGTCGAAAAAGCAATAAATTTTGAAAATGCATTTCATTTTTTCTCTTTTAAAGTTATCTTTTCTATTTGCATAGACCACCACGCTTATGAATTTAATCCCTTTTACTTCTATAAACTACAGCAATGTGCCGTTTGGCACAAAATATGGGTAAAAAAGCTAATTACCAACTAAAATGCGTGCCGTAGGTACGCTATATTAAACACATCAACAAAACTTCTTGTAAAAAAGCGAAAAAATGAAATGCACCTAATTTTGATTTATCAATAAAATATTATATTTTTGCAATAAATATTATAAATAATGTCAGAAAATATTTTGAGTAATAAAGAATTGGAAGAAGTTTTGCTTGCAGAAATGGAGGCAACTGTCGGAAATAAATCTGAAATTATTGTTTACAACGATGATTATAATACTTTTGATTGGGTTATTCAATGCTTCATGGAAGTTTGTAATCATGCCTATGATCAATCCGAACAATTATCTATGTTGATTCACTTCAAGGGCAAAGCTTCGGTAAAATCAGGCACATACGAATCACTAAAACCCATGAAAGACGCTCTTGTGGACAGAGGCCTTTCTGCAGTCATCGAGACTTATAAAGACGCCTGATATTTTTTAATCCCTAAATGCTTACAGCTAACTTTCCCTCGAGGAATAAAATACTTGATAATTAAAGGTCGATATATAGTCTTCCGCTTTGTTTGATTTGTCGTGTTCCTTTATTCACTAAAGTATATATTCTCCAATTGATGGTTGTTTGATTGATTTTAGGGTTAATGGTTTTGTAGAATAAATATATTTGACTATTGTACAACTCGTTGAGGGATATAGAATATTATTATAAAACATTTTGTAATAACAGCAAAAAGCAAGCACTCAGGCACTTTCTTTTTAGGGCAAAACAGCGAGCACCTGAGAACTTACAAGATTACACACTACGACTTCTTAATAGTTAAACCAAACCTTTAAATACAAAAGCTAACATTATAGCCAAAATTCCTACAAATAATATTGGGATCGCTGTAAAAAAGACTACACTAATAATTCCAACCACAGGGTTAATCAAAATTATAAAACTAAATATTATCGTTAAAATAGCCCAAAACAATGTCCACCCCCAATTCTTAACACCAATTTTCCTCAATTCCAATGCCAAACCTACACTCGTTATCCCCCTAAACATTAACCATAAACCGGTATATATAATTACCATCGTCATAGCAAGCCCCGGTTGCGAAATGAGAGCTCCTCCAATAAACAGTTCAAATATTCCCATCAGTAAATACCAACCCCATCCTTCCATTATCTTTCGATTGGATATTGAAAATACTATGTGAATAAACCCTGAAATCAGTATCAATGCTGCAAAAAATACACTAATACCAAAAAATGCAGGAACCGGCATAAAAATTAAATAAGACGAAAATAATACCATTATTATTCCCATTACCAATGGCCACCACCATTGATTAACTCTTGTACTAACACCAAATGCTTTCATAATTATTTTTTTTTGTTATTGTAATAAATATTAACACTATTCATATATCAAAAATCGTTCTACATAGCCTTTTTGGTGTCATTATGACATTTGCTCTCAATGAGATATGTCATTTTGTCCGTATTTTACAAAACAAGCTACCAATCTTTTTTGTTATTCATTTTTTTCTCCCGTATAAAATATTGGTAAAAACCATTATCTTTGTCCATCATTACGGTACATTAGTCTTATATAAATAATATATACCATGACAGTATTTGCTCTAAATGCACACAAAGCTTTTTTCCCTCCCCCAAATATGGCGGATGAATCAGGGCTATTAGCTATTGGAGGAAAACTGGAAGCTCATAGGTTGTTGGAGGCGTATTCCTCCGGAATTTTCCCTTGGTTCAACGAAGAAGACCCGATCATGTGGTGGTCTCCTGATCCACGTTCTGTCATAGTACCAGGAAATCTAAAGATCAGAAAATCCATGAGAACATATTTTAATTCAGGAAAATTTGAATTGAAGATAGATTATGACTTTAACGGAGTGATAAACAATTGTCAAAAAATAATAAGAAAAGGGCAAAATGGGACATGGATTACTTCTGATATGAAAAAAGCTTATATTAATTTACACAAACTCGGTTATGCACACTCATTTGAAACTTGGAAAGATGATCAATTGGTTGGAGGTCTGTACGGAGTCTCATTAGGGAAAATATTTTTTGGAGAATCGATGTTCTCCCATATTTCCAATGCCTCAAAATTTGCACTTCTAAGCTTAAGTATGATTTTAAAAGAAAACGGGTTCAAATTGCTCGATTGTCAGATACCAAATTCACATCTTGATAATATGGGATGCAAGGAAATGTCCAGAAATGATTATTTGGAAATTTTATTGCAAAATAAAACCGAAAAAACAATCATTGGAAATTGGGGAAAGGGCTTGATAAAAACAAAATTTGAAATTTAACCACTATTTAACATTAATCCAATAAGAATTAATACTAAATTTGCGTTTCATTCAAGAAAACTTGTAAAACAAGCTTGAATCTTTTGCTTCTTATTATTAAAAAAAATTAAACAAATGAAAAATATCTTAATAAACAGTTTGCTATTCGTATTGCTCATCAGTTCATCCGGTTGTTCATTCACAAAAAAAGCCTATAAATCAACCACAACAGCTTTGGATAAAGTGAATATTTTCTCCGTAGAAGAAGATATCAAATTGGGAAAACAGGTAAAAGCCGAAATAGAATCCGATCATAAAAAATTTCCGATACTCAAAGAGAGCAGCAATAGAGACCTGTACCGGTACGTGCGGGGATTGAGGGATATTATATTGAAAAAAGGCAATTTGAAATATAAAAATAAATTCGCCTGGGAGGTAAAAATTATCGATGATAAAAAAACGTTAAATGCTTTTGCTACACCCGGAGGATATATTTATATTTATACAGGGTTGATAAAGTTTTTAGATTCGGAAGATCAATTGCTTGGAGTATTGGGACATGAAATGGCACATGCAGACAGAAGACATTCTACCAGACAATTGACAAAAAGCCTTGGGATAACCGTTTTACTAAATGCTATACTAAAGGACAAACAAGCTTTGGAACAAGTAATTGCAGGTATAATCGGATTGAAATTCAGTAGAAGTAGTGAGGCTGAAGCTGATGAATACTCAGTGAGATACCTTTGTCCGACTCCATACAATGCAGCAGGTGCAGCAGGATTTTTCAAAAAAATGCTCAACCAACCTTCTCCTCCTGAATTTTTAAGTACTCACCCCTCTTCTAAATCAAGAGTTGCGGATATAGAGGCAATGAAAAACAAATTATCTTGTCGCGGCACTAGGACAAATCGCGATAAATATACGAGAATTAAAAGAATGATTAGATAGTCTTTGGAAAATGAGTACCAGAAACAAATTACAAAAATTTGCGGAAGTATTGGCATTCCCCAATGTATTTGAAAATTTTAATGCAAAAGACAATATACTTGTCGGTAAAGACGGCCAACAAGTAGATTTATCCAATGGGTGGAATGAACTGTTCTTCAAAAATGAAAATCCGATAATATTGGAATTGGCCTGTGGCAGGGGCGAGTACTCTCTTGAACTTGCAAGAAGATATCCTGATAAAAATTTCATCGGTGTAGATATTAAAGGAGCCAGAATCTGGCAAGGAGCAAAATTTGCTTTGAATGAAAAATTGGAAAACATTGCTTTTCTCAGGACAAGGATTGAACATATTTCCGATTTTTTCATGCCGGGAGAAATAGATGAGATATGGATTACTTTTCCGGATCCTTTTTTAAGAAAAAGCAAGGCAAACCGCAGACTTACTTCCCCTCATTTCATCAACCACTATCGCAAGATATTAAAACAAGGAGGCATTGTAAATCTTAAAACAGATTCGCCACAGTTATACCAATACTCCATGGAAACATTATCTTCTGATGACAAATGCACAATATTGTATAGTAATGATGATATATACAAAGCGGAATTGGAATATCCGGATTTGGATATCAAAACTTACTATGAGAAGATGCACCTTGAAGACAATAGAAAGATAAAATATATCAGATTTAGAACCCATACCCAGCCCTTCCCTTAGCAAGGGAAAGGAGAAGTGATATTAAATCTACATAAAGCTAAAAGCATGAATAATCCGGGTTAAATTTTTTTCAAAAAAAATAATTAAGAGGAAACTTTTTTACAATTTTTCACGTTTTAAATTCGGCAAAAGACAAACCGGCTGATTACTCATTTGACTATTAATAGTTTTTTTAATAATAAAATATTAGGCTATGAAAAATAAAAAAATGATTTTCAGAATTTCCGCTTTATTGCTTATTGTTATCGCATTTTTTAGCATTGTACTCAAGGCAAATAACACAAATGAAGCAGACAACACAGGGAACGATTTTATTAGTTTCGCTCCCTCAGACACAATAAAACCTGAGATAACTCAGGAAAAAAGGATTACCAAAATCGAAATCATCAATGGCAAGAAGAAAGTTGTCGAAAAGATAATCAAGATGAAAGGTGATTCTATTGTCGAAGAAAAAACCATTGAAAAGGAAGAAGATATTGATCAGGGCTCAGGAAACAATCCGGTTCAAGGATTTGGGTTCGACAAAATCGATCCAATGGATTTAGACAGCATGTTCGGAATGAATTTCAGGCATTTCAATATAGATCCATTCAAAAACGATTCATTACTACAAGGTTTTGGTTTCAATTTCGAACCCGGATTTCATATGGGATTTGGTGATTCATTTATGGATGAAGATTTCTTTAAAAATTTCTTCAATACTCCCTTGAGTCCGGATATTACCAAACATTTTGATGATTTTTTTAATCAAAATGGGTTTGATAAGCCATTGATTTCTCCAAAAGGATTAGGCAATAAGGGTGAAAAAGGATTCAAGTCATTGAAAGAAATCATCAGAGATCAACTCCTAAGCGATGGATTCATAGATGATATCAACGATAGTTTCAAATTTAATCTCAATGAGAAACGATTGAAGATTAACGGCAAAAAACAGGCTGAGGATATTTATGACAAATACAAAAAACTCATTGAAGATAACTCAGGACTGGAATTGGAAGATGATTTTGAGTACAAATTTAAAAATAGCAAATCTCTAAAAAGCGGAATAAGGAGAATATAAAAGAAATAGAAATTAAATAAAAAAAGCTAATCTCGTGATGAGATTAGCTTTTTTTTATGGCGGAGGAGGAGGGATTCGAACCCTCGGTACCCTTGCGAGTACGCTGGTTTTCAAGACCAGTGCATTCAACCGCTCTGCCACCCCTCCGGACGTTTTCAATTAACGAGACGCAAAGGTAAATTTATTTTTATTATTTCACAAACCTTTTTAATATTTTTTTCATTTAGTCTAGTGTCAAGTCAAGCCAAAAACACTATTTCATGTAAATTGAATTCTATAAGAGCTTAATTCCGCTGTACAGCAGAACTTTGGCCTCTTGGCAATATCCATGAATATCAATCCGGAACTTGATACTTGAATTGACACAATAAATAAATCTATAATATTTGAAATTCACTTCACTTTTTACTAATTGCGATAAAGATATCTTAAGACCAATGTTTCAACTTATTATAATCCATATAGTAATAAAATTTCACAGAATATTTTTGATATAAATCCTCTTTGAATAAATTCTCCAAATTATTAATAATATTTTTTTCTGCCCGATTCTCAATTTTAAAAATACTATTTTGATAAAAAACAATTAATTGACTACCGGGAGCAAATTCCCAATTGTATTTCAAATTTAGATTCCATGTATTGAAATTGATATCTTCGTTAAAATTATACATGGAATTGGATAGTGTTCCATCCAAATTCAAGTTGTAAAAATCATCGTAAGTTACAGGCGACCAAAAATGGCGTAAAGACAAGGCAAGAGCTGATTTAGTATTAAAAAAGTAACTCCCTGTTAATTTATTCTCTAAGCTAAATGAATTCCTTTTCCCAAAAACAATATCATCGTTATTAACTGTAACAAACCCTTTTTTACCTAAATCTATCCCGTAGTTAAAACCGTACATTAGTGTAAAATTGTCATTAAATCTATATCGAGGACTAACTCCAAAACCAAATTTCTTATTTGTATCATTATAAACAAAGCCGAAATTCATATTCAAATCAACAGCAAATTTTTTACTGTAATCAGTTGACATTTTGAAATTGCTACTAAAATCAGGATTGGACTTGTAGAACCTTCCTTTTACGTGAGGTTCATAGTAATCATAATTATTTCCTATTCCGGTAGTAATATTTCCACCAACAATTAACAGCTTTCTGGTGAATGCAAAAAATTTAACTCCGACTTTAGTATTGATATATTTATCGGATTTTTCCTGATAGGAAGCCCAACCGGAATCCAATTTATACAGATAGTTCATACTAAATAGGGAGATGAATCTAAATTTATTAAACTCACCCAGCGGTTTAAAAATTTGATAAGAATATTCTCCTTCAAATTTTAAAAAATTGTTTTTGCGTTGGTATCCCAAATCATTTTTATTGTATTTATCATCTACAAATTTTAAACCTATATCAGCTCTGTGATTTCCGGATTTTTTACCTACAGATATATCCACTTGTTTTCCCAATTCAGGCTTTTCTATTTCAAAAATTTGACTTAAAGAAAATCCACCTTGTATTCCATATTTACTGTCTTTCGTTTTCAAATCATACAATAGTGAAGTGACATTAGCATCTCTAAAATGACCACTTCTGATTACATTGGTGTTTACCAAGGATATAGATGAATTTTTATTAAATTGCTGATCCAGTACCAGAACATTGTAATTTGCATAAGGCTCAGTTACGATTTTTCTTTTATTTCCTGTTAATGTATCTTGGACTATTGCAAATGTTTTCTTGGTAATACCATTTAAAAAACCAATTCCTAATCCTTTCCCTGTTCTCCCTGAAATTTTAACAATATTCAATATATCAACATTATCAGGGTTATCTTTAATTTTTTCATTTGGCTCTAAGTCGATTAATGATCTTCCGGTAGGTGTATTCCCAATTCTACGGGAATTGAATAAATCCCCTTTTGTAAAAAAATCTTTTCCTTCGGTAAAAAAGGCTCTTTTCTCAGAATATATTTGCTCAAACGGTCCGAGATTTAATGTGACATCATCAAATGCCTCCTGTCCAAAATCCGGAATTATCGTCGCATCCAAAGTGAAACTTTCATTTATTCCGTATTTAAGATCCATTCCTGCTGTCCAACTGAAATTAGTATCATGTATATCATCTTTTATGTTTCCTGAGATAAAAGGATAAAAACTTAATCTTACAGGAGGATTTATGTCTTTGATTCCCTCAAGCATTCCATCGTAACGGGTAAAACTTCCAATTTCCGGATTCACAGGATTCCAAGAATATTGTGTTCTTGTTCTACGAAAAATCCTATAAAAATTTATTCCCCATTTTTGAACCTTTTGCCTTGGAAAACGCAAAGCAGAATACGGTATTTTCAGTTCGGCAAACCACCCCTCATCAGTTATTTTAACCGCACTTTCCCAATTAGCATTCCAGCTTATGTCAAAACCGGAACTTGAAACTAATGCATCAACTTGAGTACCTGAACTTGTAACAATAAAACGGAATTGATTTATTCCGTCGTCATAAGGATTTATAGAGAAAATAAAAAAATCAACATTTCCAAAATTGTCGCGAGTACGAAATTCTCTGAATATCTTGTCTGGTTCATCATCATAAAGGTAAGCCGCAACATATATTCCTTCATCGTCATAACTCATCCTAACCTCAGTTTTTTTATTAGGATCCTCTTTTTTGCCAAAATCCGGCTTGTATTGCACAAAATCTTTAGCAACATCTGTTTTATCCCAAACCATATCAGTTAAATCAGCATCAATTTTAGGTGGAATTTGAGTCCGTTTGACATTATAAACCTTTCTGTTTGCGTTAATCTCTTGTGAAAAAATACTAAATGAAATTGCCGTAAATAAAAAAAATAAAAATAGTCTCATAAAATATAAATTTTAAGGTTACAAAATTCAAATAGTGTCAAGTGTAATTTTTCGTCAAACTTGATGTTATTTTTGCATAGAATAAAGCATATATACCAAATTAGGTGTACATATACTACATATATACTGTCTGGTCAAAAACACAACAAATTTGAAGTTGATCCTTATTGTCTCTTTTACCCTTTTAAGTTTTACAGATAATAGATATATTTTTTCAAACAATCTACAACAAAAATATCCGGAACACAAACGAACCATTCTCTTGCAGCCATTAGGTACAAAATAGGAGAGTATTAAAGTGATTCTGCATATAAAACGAAAAATAATAATAATAATTGTCTTGGATATTTTACAAATTGTTGATTAATCTGATCAGGCGAGTGTCTCTGACCTCGCTTTTATACTTTCGTTAGAATATACAAACATGGATTCTTAGTGGTGTATCAATCCTTCTAAAATCAGAAATCGTTAACCCTGTGAAATAGGCTTCGCCTAAATTGAAAATTTATTTCACGGGATTAATCAGTGTTCATTATTCAGTAAGAATTTCGAACATCGATTAATCCCGCTGTTCTGCGGGACAGGCTGATATATGATTTATTTGATTATCTTATAACTTCCCCTGATAAGCTAGCATCTCTTATCTCGCTTATGTTTACCCATTTATCGCCTTTTTTTTCAAAACAAGACATTTGCCGGGGGATCGACATATCCAATACCCAAAGGTATTAAACAATAATGAATTATGCAAGTAATTGTGTGCATTATTAGTTATTTTTTTGCAGACTCTAAATAATTTATTTTGATAAATTGATTTTTTTTTATACTTTGCATTTTTAAAAATTATAAAATTGATAATACTATGGTTGACCAAATGAAAACTCTTGATGACTATAAAAAAGCTTATAAAAATAGTGTTGAAAATCCTAAAGATTTTTGGGAAAGACAGGCAGAAAATTTTGTTTGGTACAAAAAATGGGACAATGTCTTGGATTGGAATTTCAATGAACCCAATGTCAAATGGTTCGAAGGCGGAAAACTGAATATCACGGAAAATTGCCTTGATAGATATCTGGACTCCAGAGCTGACAAAACAGCTCTAATCTGGGTATCAAATGAACTTGATGGTGAAGATAAAAAATTCACGTACCGTGAACTACACACAGAAGTAAATAAATTTGCAAACGGATTGAAATCAAAAGGCATCAAAAAAGGTGACAGGGTCGTATTTTATATGCCAATGGTGCCTGAATTGATGATTGGGATGCTGGCATGTGCCAGAATTGGAGCAATTCATTCGATAGTCTTCGCAGGATTCTCCTCACAAGCCTTGGCAGATAGAGTGAAAGATGCAGAAGCGAAAATGATTATTTGCTCTGATTATAACAATAGAGGAGCAAAAAAAATCCCTGTTAAAACTGTTGTTGATAATGCGATAACAATGGGATGCACAAGCGTTGAAACAGTAGTCGTGCACAAAAACACAGGAGTCGAAGTCGAATGGAATGAAGATTTGGACATATATCTCCACGATTTGACAGAAGGTGTAGATAACTATTGCAAACCTGAGGAAATGGATGCAGAAGACCCCCTATTTATTCTTTACACTTCCGGTTCTACCGGTAAACCAAAAGGGGTTGTTCACACAACAGGTGGATATATGGTATATGCCGCATATACTTTCAAAAATGTATTTCAATATCAGGAAGATGATATCTATTGGTGTACTGCCGATATCGGATGGATAACAGGGCACTCTTATATTACTTATGGTCCTCTATTGGAAGGAGCTACTACCATGATGTTTGAAGGAGTTCCGACTTACCCCGATGCAGGTAGATTTTGGGAAATCGTCCAAAAATACAAGGTGAACCAATTCTATACAGCTCCTACGGCAATCAGAGCATTGATGGCAAAAGGAGATGATTTTGTCGATAAATACGACCTCAGCTCGCTAAAAGTACTGGGAACAGTGGGTGAGCCGATAAACGAGGAGGCTTGGATATGGTATTTTGAAAAAGTGGGGCGCAGATCGATACCTATCGTTGATACATGGTGGCAGACAGAAACAGGAGGAATAATGATTTCACCACTTCCGCTTATTACCGATATGAGACCGACATTTGCTTCCTACCCTCTTCCGGGTATCCAGACTATTTTGGTAGATACTGAAGGAAATACTATTGAAGAAAATGAGGTTGAAGGCTTGCTATGTGTAAAGCACCCTTGGCCCGGAATATTGAGAACCACTTGGGGAGATCACAAGAGATGTAAGCAAACCTATTTTTCAGCATTCCCGGAACTGTATTTTACAGGAGATGCAGCAAGGAGAGATGAAGATGGCAGGTATAGAATCATCGGTAGAGTTGATGATGTATTGAATGTGTCAGGTCACAGAATCGGTACTGCCGAAGTAGAAAATGCCATAAATGAAACTCCCGGTGTGGTAGAATCTGCCGTAGTCGGCTATCCTCATGATATCAAGGGGCAAGGTATATACGCATTTGTAATCACAAAAGGAAAAATATCCGACGAAGCTGAATTTAAGAAATTGGTGGCAAATACCGTCAGAACTGAAATTGGACCGATAGCTAAACCCGATATTATTCAGGTAGTATCCGGACTTCCAAAAACCAGATCCGGCAAGATAATGAGGAGAATATTGCGTAAAATTGCATCAGGCGATATGAGCAATCTCGGAGATATTTCCACTTTGCTAAATCCTGAAATAGTTGAGGAGATAAAAAGGAAAGCAAGTGCACAAAGCAAAAAATAATACCAAATTAACTATACGATGTCGTATAAATATTATAGAATTAGTTTTTAATTATTGAATTAAAAAACACAGGCATAACTTGTTCTGTGATACGTAAGGAGCCTAGATATGACGAATATTTTTAACGAAAATATTGGAAAATTAAAATTAATATATGTGTCATTTTAGAGTTAAATTGGCATAACTTCATATATTGTTGTTTTCTACTACTTCTTTAATCTGTTCACGATTTATGTTATTGCAATGGCAAATCGTCTTTTTTTACTTCTTATCTAAGTTAAAAATTCGTTTTCTAAATTTTCACTAATATTAATGTGATATTATTGCTTTCACTAAAAAAACTAATAAAAAATATTCCATTTGGTTGATTCGACAAATTTATTAATTGTGAGTTTTCTTGACCTATCAAATTTTGATAAATAATCTTTCCAATAGCGTTTGTGATTTTTACTTTATTATACTTACTTATTTTTTCCAAAGTAAAAATACCACTAGTTGGATTAGGATAAATAATAGGTGATGATTTATTGACTAATTCTGTGTAAGAAAGTGATGAAGCACAAAGACCGTGGTTTCCTAATTGATTTCGAAAAGGACTATATAGTAAAGCAGTTTGCATTCTCTCAACTTGGTTAACGGTAAACATATATTTGTATGGATCAATAGTGTAATCCATAAAATTCATAAACATTTCACCATCAGGTGCATTTGAACTGCAAGAACCACTATTTAATGGATAAGATGGATTTCCGGTATTTGCAGAAGTTGCAGTTGGCGTGTCATCACAATAATCGTTTCCACAAGGACTATCACCCCAAATATGTCTAAGTCCAAGATAATGTCCAATTTCGTGTGTTAAAGTTCTTCCTGCAATATTTTTGCTTTTATAAAATCCGGAAGGATATAAATTGTATGATCCAATTGCTTTAGCCCAGCACCAAATACCATCGGTTGAATCAGCAGTGTTACTTGTCGGGATACCTTCCAAAGTAGAAAATGGAGGACTTGATGAAACACCCATATTATGTAAAGAAGTACTTTTATCTGTAATCCAAATATTTAGATATTTTGTAACATCCCAAATACTTTGGGGTTTGATTACACTATTTAAATATTTTTTAAAACTAATTTTATTTTTAAATGTATTTGGATTAGTCCAACCTTTTGAGTTAATATCTATTCTATCAATCCCTGGTTCAATAAGAGGGTTTCCAGATGTGTCATAAAGAGCCAAACAAAACTTTATATCTAAACTTCCTATTTTTACTCTTCCATTACTATCAATACTCGTTTCTGGTAAATCTTGTGTACTTACCCAATTTGTAAAAGCGTCTATTGGATACATATCAGTATTTAATCCAACACCATTAAAATCTTCATTTAAAACAATAATTTGGGAATTTATTTGAGCAGTATCCAAATTGGGGAATGTCCCTATAGCTTCTCCGGTATGTATAACATGAAAAATAATTGGTATTGTATAAGTTGAGATCCTATTTCGTTGATTTAACCTATTCTTTTTAATTAATCTTTGAAACTCATTCTCCCATATGTTATTCGGAATTTCTGCACCACACATTAGATTATCTTGACCAAATGCGGAAGAAACAAAACTGATAAAAAGTATTAAAATCCAAGTACATTTTTTCATTTCTATTTTAATGTTTTACTTTTCCAATGAAGAGTAGAGCAAGATAGCCTCACTACAGTTATCTACACAAAGATAACAATTATTTGGAATAGTCAGCAACCACCTTTAATCAAACGTACATAAAACTTCTCTCACACGGCTTATTAAATTTGGCGGTTGGTAAAATGGCATTATTCTTTTTAGTGGAAAAATCGGTCAAAATTCGTTAAAAACGGATTATTGTTTGAGCCCTAACGAAGTAGGGTGAGTTTTATAGACGTTTAGAATTTTGTGTGATTTTGGAGCGTTAAAAAAAGAATGAGTGATTGGCACAAAATAGTATGCTTGATTTGATACAAACTTTTAATCAGAATTGAATTTCCCCACTACTTTACTAAAGGTATTTCTGCAACAAAGCCCTGTTGGGTTTAAGACTTCACACTTTTCTATCACTTTTTTTCTATAGTGTGAAGTTATTTCTTCCCAAGTAGTCAAATTATGGATTTCTATCGCTTCCTTTATCTGTTCGCGATTTATGTTATTGCAATAGCAAATAGTCTTTTTTTTGCTGCATTTCTTAAACCAAATCTCCCTTTTTAATCTGGAAGAATCTATGGTTTGTTCGTCATTATAGTAGGCGATTTTGCATTCGGGATTCAAGCAAATATAATTTTTTGACTCAAGATTTATTTCTTCAAATGCATCCGGTTTTAGATTTGATCTAAAGACTGTATTGGGAACTAATTGACCGGATTGATTACAGAGAGGGCAGGTAGGGATATCCCTTTTATTTTCTATATCTTCAAAGCCCATCACCTTGTAATGCCCTTCATTTATCTTGGCAATAATCTCCTCCGCTGAAATCACGTCTTCATCAAATTCTATTTTTCCACTATCCGTGACATGATTGATTTTTTTTGATTCGACTCCGTCGAGTTCATCTACCAGCCTTTCTACCGATGCGGAACAACTTGGGCATGTCATACCTCCTATTTCTAATTCTATTATCTTCATTTGTTTTTTTATTTAAAAAGTTAAAAACATTTTCTACTCCTTGAGTAAACCGTACACGAGAGTATTTCAATTTAATATTTTTTATCCTCAATCACTGTATAACCCGTTTTGTTGATAGATTTCACGATAGCTTCTCGTGAAGTTTTAGTTTTATCAAACTTTACTTCTGCCTTTCCTGCTTTGTAATCTGCCTTAGCTTCAATCACTCCTTCTACCTCCTCTGCCGCATGAGTAATATGCTTATTGCAAGAGGTACAGGTCATACCCTCAATATCCAATTGCAAAGTTTGTATATCTCGGGTATTTACAATCATTACTTCCTTTTTATTATTCGAGTAAAGACTATCGGAATAGTATGGAAATGCAAGCATCAATGCTGCGAAAACAGTAACAATACCTAAGAATTTTTTTGACTGCCAGAACGAAACCTTATTGCCTTCTTCGCAGTCACATTGAATCTCCTCAGCAGGCTTCGGTTTCAATTTTTGATACCATGCAAATCCTATTACCAATATAGTAAATCCAATGAGATATGGTCTAAATGGCTCTATCCATGAAAAAGTGGATGCTATACCACTAGTACCCGCTATTAGCGCTAAAAAGGGTGTAATACAGCAAAGTGATGCTGCTATAGCCGTTAAAACTCCTGAACCTATCAATGCATTATTTGACTTTTTTTTCATTTAAATTTTTTTTCTAGTGCACTGCGCAACAAATACTTTTTTTTAAAATTTGATGTGTTTTCTTACAAACTCTAACTATGAGTTAATCAATTTAATAAAAGAATCTACTATAGATATATTCTCTTCTTTTATAAAATAGAAATATGTTTGTCCCTCTTTTCTAATGTCCACAATATCTCCGTCTTTTAGTTTTCTCAAATGTTGAGAAACAGCCGAAATATTCATATCCAAAATATCGCTCAGATCACAAACACAAAGCTCTTTCTCTTCAGAAAGGAGATATAATATTTTGAACCTAACATCATTTCCTGCCAAACCCAAAATCTTTGAAAATCCGTGTATCAAACTTTCATTTGCTTGCAGCCTACTTTTACAGCGATTTATTTGTTCTATATCCGCAAATGCTCTAATACATACTTTTCCCGACATAATTTTAATTTACTATTACTCCAAAAAAACGGTAAACTTTCAATTTTCTTATAAATTTTCAATATTATTTTAGTATTTGCTTAAATACTATAATAAGATAGTCGTTAGATTCTATAAATCCTTACAAAAAAATTATAATTATCAGATATTATCCAAAATTGAAATGCAAATTAAACTATTTACCATTGCTATGTGTTTGATATAAAAATCTATGTAAATGTTTAATTTTATAAAAAAGAAAGAAGAAAAGAAAGTGGATAAAAAAGTTGACAAGCCAATTGCTCCAATTTTGATATATACCGAGCAAACTCCCAACCCCGACACATTGAAGTTTGTGACAAGCCGGATTTTATATGATGGAATGGCAGATTTCGGAGATAGAGAAGTAGCGGAAAAATGGAGTCCGTTTGCAACCGAATTGTATAAATTTGATTATGTACAAAAACTTATAATAAATAAAAACTTTGTATCTATTGACAAAGACCCGGAGGCGAATTGGCGCGAGGTAATGTTTGAGGTAAAAGATTTTATTAAAAAATGGTTGGAAGAGGAGAAAACGGTTGTAAAAGAAGGTTATAAGGAGATGCTTGAAGCAGAATGGCAAGCAAAAAAAGACTCCGGTGAAATTAATGACATCGAAGAGAAAATCGTCGAAATCATCGACCAACATGTAAAACCATGGATAGAGCAAGACGGCGGTGGCATCGAATATATGGGATTTGATGAAGGAGTGGTTACGGTAAGACTGTATGGGGCATGTTCTACTTGTTCTTCAGCATCTGTTACACTTAAAGCAGGGGTTGAGCAAATACTTACCAGTATGATTCCTGATGTAAAAGAAGTAGCCCAGGATTTGGGTTATTAATAATATTTTGTCAAATCTCTGAAAAAATTGTTAATAAAATGTGAATATCGAAAAATATATAGTAATTTCGTGTTTGTATTTTATTGTGTAATTAATGAAGTACTATATTGTTTTAGCCTAATAAGGCTTTTTTTAATAGAGCAGATGTAAAAAGTCTCTGATTTTTATTTTTTATATCAGGAAAGCATTTTTGGGCAAAAACAATGAGTACTCAGGTATTTTTTTTATTTTTAATTAAAACTAATGTTATGAAAATCAAATCAATTTTGTTCGCATTGGCTATATTAATGGTCGGTACCATGACAATGCAAAGCTGTAAAAAAACAGCAAAATCAGCAAAAGAAACTTTGGAAAATGCAGCTCAAGAATCAAAAGATGCTGTAAAAGGTGCTGCAAAAGCTACTAAAGATGCAGCAGGCAAAGCTGTTGACGCTACTAAGGAAGCTGCCGGTAAAGCAGCTGATGCTACTAAAGAAGCGGCAAGTAATGCAGCCGATGCTACTAAAAAAGCGGCAGGTAAAGCTGTTGATGCTACTAAGAAAGTTGTCGGCAAAGCTGCAGACGCAACTGAAAAGGCTGCTAAAAATGTTAAGGAAGCTGTCAAGGGCAAAAAATGCGGTGAAGGTAAGTGCGGTGAAGGTAAATGCGGAAAATAGTCCGGCATTCGGATTAAAAATTATTGGAGCTGTTTCAGTTATGCTGAAGCAGCTTCTTTTATTTAGTTTCTCCCTTTACTCTCCATTACTCCATATCCAAATAATGCAAAATCGTATTTCACAGGGTCGTCAGCATCATACAATTTTAAGTTTGCTGTAATTTCTTCCACTGCTTTCCAATCCCTTTGTTTTCTAGTCAATAAACCCAATTGACGTGCTATTCTATCCACGTGTACATCTATTGGAATCATCAATTGAGATGGTTTGATACTTTTCCAAATACCAAAATCCACACCATTATCATCTTTTCTTACCATCCACCTGAGAAACATATTAAGTTTTTTGCAAGTAGATTTCCTCAAAGGTGTCGGGATATGCTTTTTAGTTCTATGAGGAGCATCTTCCAGTGAAAAAAACAGATTATGAAAACCTACTAAAGCAGATTCAATAGAGTTATCATCAGGTTTTAAATAATTCGAAAAAGCATTTTCCAATGATTCATTATTCCTGTAATACCATTGTAGGAATTCCAAAAAATACAAAGTATCGGTAGGCTGAAAAGTTCTATGCTTAAAATCCAAAAACTTCTCTCTGTCTTTTTCTTCATGATTAATTATAAAATCATAGGGAGCATTATCCATTAAATCAAAAAGTCTCGTAGCATTTTTCATGATCATATTTCTTCTTCCCCATGCTATCACTGATGTCCAAAAAGCTGAGATCTCAATATCTTGTTTAGTACTAAATCTATGAGGAATAGATATCGGATCATCCTTGATAAACTCAATTGTATTGTATTTTTTGTAATAAAAATCTAAAATCTCCTTAGTTTTTGATATATTCATAAACCTCCCTAAATTGTTAATAAAGTATTAAAATCAGTTAAATAAAACTTAAAATTAGATTTTTATTTTAAATCAACAACTCTTTTCACTTTATTTGAAAAAAAAATGAAAAAATATTATTTCTTATTGTCGATACTAATATCTACTGCCTTGATATATTCTTGCTATCCATATAATCAGATTATTATGGAAAATGACTCCTACAAAAATGAAGATAGAATATATATTGATTTTTTATTGGATGCAAAGCCCAACAAAACAAGTTTTGGAATCATAAAACGATATAAACCGGTAGTCATTAAATTTGAAAAAACATATGACAATAATGTTGACACTTTCAAGAATGTCAGAATGTTTATTTCACTTAAAGTCCCTACTGATGAAACGCTTAACCCGCATTATTCACTGGTTTTCGTAGTGAGAGTTCAAAATACCAATAGTAAAGGGAAGCGCAGGAAATTTTTGCCGAGTAAATGTACTCCCATTTTTGAGGTATAAAATTTTTAAGCATTGTCTTTAATAGCAGGTAGTTTGAGCTCGCAATAGAAATATCTGTGAATAATTCGGGTTAACAATCCCGTATTCTTCAAAATAGATAATGAAATATATAAAACCAATTACAAAAATATTGATAATATATATTTTACAGAGAAAAAAACTGAGGAACAGAGGGATTCAACAGCGATTAACTCATATGATAATACAACGTATAGCACTGCCAAAAAAGTAAGAAGTGAAGTCGAAATCAACAAACTCATTATTGACAAATTGCTCTATGGCAACAATGTCAATATCAGAATATATATAAATGAAAATGCCTATGATATACCATTCTCTTATACCAAGCACAAAACACTGAAAAGATTTATAGATAGAAAATAAAAAAGCGACACCTTCCTCAGATATCGCTTTTTCATCTATTTATTCGATTTCACGTTTTATACTATCTTTTGAAATAATATCCAATTGTAAATTCGTGTGATCCGTTGTTATACCCTTGAAATCCTTTGAAAGAAAAGTCATAAGAGTAATTAAAGCTCAATTTATTCAATTTGGCTCCAATTATAAACCCAAGTCTTTTGTCATCACCAAATCCGGAAGTTACTCCTCCCGACAACATTCCATCATAAAATGTCAACAAAAGATTTGCATCGATCAAAGTATTGATGTATCTCAATTTTTTTACATAAACGCTTGGATAAATTCCCATTTTATATTCCGGAATTTTATAAATATACCCTAAGCCAAATATATAATTGAATTGTTTCTCTTCTTTTGCTTCATTTTCATCCGCATTGATTTTGGATCTAACCAATCCGGGAAAAACAGCACTTACCATAAATCTATCTTGAAGAATACCATGAGCACCTACAGCGACTTCAAAGAACTTATCTCCATCTCTTCTCTCTATGATCTTCGGATCATTACCGTCAGAGCCGAAACCTCCTCCTGTCAAACTGTATTTTGAATACTCTGTCGTAAAACCAAGACCAAAATCATAGTCCTTTCCTTTGAGATTATATTAGTAGGAAAG